>JALHTN010000404.1 GCA_022865865.1 Anaerolineales bacterium | reverse complement strand
CTCCTGCTCTTTCTATCTTGGCGATGATCATGGGATCGAAATCCAGCGCAGCTGCAGCAGAACGTAAATCCTGGATGTCATCTGCACTCTGGACAAATGATTCACCGATGCCATCTAAATTCTGTTCTGCGGCAAAAACCAACAGCTCCCGGTCACGGTCTGTAAGTGCACTGATTCCCAGGTCAATGCCAGGGAAATTGACTCCCTTGTGGGAGCGCAGCTCACCACCTACTTTTACTATGCATTGAACCTGGTCGCCAACCACCCTTTCTACCTTGAGCTGGATATTACCGTCGTTCATGAATATCGAGTCACCGGGTTTAACCACTCCAGGTAAACCTTCAAAATTTACCGATGCACGGGTCTGATCCCCGAGGATTTCCTTGTTATGCAGGGTAAACTGTTGACCGCGTTCCAGCCAAACCTCATCCTGTTCCAATTGGCCAACACGCATTTTTGGTCCCGGTAAATCTGCAAAGATGGCAACTCTTTGTCCAGTGGCATACGCTGCCGCACGCACGTTGGCAATTGTCTGCCGGTGATCGTCAAGTTCTCCGTGTGCCAGGTTGATGCGAGCGATGTTCATCCCCGCGCGGAGCATTTGCTCCAATATCTCCTGATCCCTGGATGCTGGACCAATCGTGCAGATGATTTTAGATTTTTTGGTGGGTAGAGCCACAATGCCTCTCCTCGTCCCTGGCTGTTAATGCAAAGAATTGAAGGTTATGAGTTATGCCTTGTGTGAAAACACATGAATAAATCTGAATGAATTTGATACCCATTCGATCTAACCATATCAAATTCAATAGCAAGCTGGCTCCTGAATTCGATTTGGTCCAATACAATGTATTTTACTGTAGGAATGTGATCGAGATAATGGAATATGAAAACAGATTGTCTGGCTGAAGGCGAATAAACCAATTCTATTCGTCCCATTAGATTTTTACCTTATACTGCCTCAGTTATCCAATCAATTAGGGAATAAATTGGCGGCATTCTTCCAGGATACCGATTCGAAAATTGAGTATTTGTTTTTTGTTTCTGTCAGTCTCGCACTTATGGTTCCCACCAGATGCTGCAGTTCCCAAGAGACGCCAACCCTCTTGAAAGACTCATCACTGCGGGTAGTTCCTCAGAGCATTGCAAGCGCAAGATGGGCTGGATACGTGATCTAACCTTCAGATGTCGCATCAACCATTGTGGTTTTTGTTGAATACTCGCCCAGAGAACTGGATCTGGATTGGTGGAGCCGAGATTAATATTCAGATACCTTGCGCGATGGGGCAAGCGAGCTCGCAGTACCGGCAGGGCTTTCAATCCTTCAAAACCAATATTGACCTCTTTCATCAAGTGGGGATGGGTATCATCCAATTCTATAGGAAAGGTGACGAGTATACAGCCACCAGGAAAAGTATTTCTCTGTATCATTGAGACGGTTATCCAGGTAAATTCTCAAAATCCATTTATTTTTGTGAAGGGCATTGAACGTCTTGTGTCTATCTAGCACTAATATCAATCAAAACCTATAAGATTCTGTGTGATCAGCATACAATAGTTATTCAATACTTGAAAGTGGGCATAGACTCATTCGATAACAGTTCGCTTTATAGGGATCATATTGTTAATTCGAGGCTGAGAAATCGGTCAGACTAAACCAATTAAGGACTTTGTGTACGATGGTGTATTTAATACCATATTTGGATTATTTTTGTTAAAATAAGGAATCTGGGTAAAAATCTGCCTGGAGAGCTGATTTGTGAAGTAGAAAGGACGGTGTTCTTCCTCAGGCGATCACATGAACCACATATAGAATGAGGGGTTGGCCTGCAAACAATGATAGCTGAGCATCATCAAAGTGAAGAGATAAAACTATGAAAATATGGCGCATCAATATTCAATCCAAGCAGCATTTCATTGAAGATGTACCCGAAGGCTGGCAGCATCTGGGAGGGCGTGGGTTATTAGCCAAGATCATGTTGGATGAGGTCATTCCAACCTGTGATCCGCTGGGACCCAACAACAAACTGGTCTTCGCGCCGGGCTTACTGGTTGGGCACCGTCTCTCCAGCTTAGACCGCATCTCGATTGGGGGTAAGAGCCCCTTGACAGGTGGTATTAAGGAAGCTAATGCCGGTGGCCGTACAGGC
The DNA here is from genome assembly GCA_022865865.1 of Anaerolineales bacterium. Next base: position 3,352 of record JALHTN010000404.1, on the reverse strand, counting down.
TATCATCTCACCCAGCTGGGAATTAAAGCCTTGATCATTGAAGGCCGACCCGAAAAATCTGAATGGAAGATCATTCACCTCAGCAAAGCAGGTGTCCGCTTTGATGAAGCGGATGGAATATTGGGCAATGGAGTTTATCAATCCGCAGAAACGCTGACCGAACGGTATGGGGAGGACGTGGCCATTGCTCTCATAGGCCCTGGGGGTGAGATGAAACTGCGGGCTGCAGGGATACAAAACATCGACCTTGATAAATCACCATCAAGGATTGCTGCCCGAGGTGGGATGGGGGCAGTTATGGGTTCGAAAGGTATCAAGGCGATCGTGATCGATACCGATGGTGGTCAGCAGCCATCCATTACTAATGAACTAGCTTTCAAAGATGCCAGAAAACGATTTACCACTGCACTGATCAATCATCCTCAGACGACTTCGTATGCCGATTACGGCACCGCGGCCATGGCGAATATGTGCAATGGGTTTGGCGGATTGCCTACCCGCAACTTCAGCGAGGGCACGTTCGAGCATGTAGAAAAAATCGGTGGTGAGCAGCTGCGCAGCACGCTGCTTGAGCGGGGTGGGGTGGCAAAAACAACCCATGCCTGCATGGCTGGCTGTGCAATCCGCTGCTCGAATGTGTACTCTGACAAAAGTGGATCTCAGGTGGTCGTTGCCCCGGTAGAATATGAAACGATTGGTTTGATGGGTTCAAATTTGGGGATTGATAGCCTGGATGTGATCGCACAAATGAACAGGGAGGCGAATGATTTAGGATTGGATTCGATTGAAATTGGTGCGGCTTTAGGTGTTGCATGTGAGGCAGGATTGATGTCTTTCGGGGATGGGAAGCGAGCCCTGGAGTTAATCGCTGAGATACGGGCAAAAACTCCTTTGGGACGCATTCTGGGGAATGGAGCAGCAGCTACAGGATTGGTTTTTGGAATTGAAAGAGTACCGGTAGTAAAAGGACAGGCAATTTCAGCCTATGATCCACGAGCGATCAAAGGCATGGGTGTGACTTACGCCACCGCTCCACAAGGTGCAGACCATACCTGCGGCATGACGATCAGAGCAAAGATAAAGCATACGCAACCTCACGGCCAGGTGGAAAAATCCAAGGAAGCGCAGCTTAAGATGGCCGGTTATGACACATTAGGAGCCTGCATTTTCAGTGGATTTGGTTTTGCACAGGTGCCAGAAACAATTTACGAGCTGGTCAATGCCCGCTATGGTACGGACCACGATATCGGTTTGCTGCAAGAATTGGGACGGGAAACGATCGCCTATGAAAGAGAATTCAACCGGAGAGCTGGATTCACGAAATCTGATGATAGGCTGCCGGAATGGATGACGCGTGAACCGCTGCCACCACATAACACCGTGTTCGATGTCCCTGATGAAGAATTGGACAGTATTTTCGATGAATAATATTCTCGAGAATTATCTGCTTTTAAGATAATTTTCAGCACCGGAACATAAAGCAATTGTGCGAATTGAATAATATACCTCGGTTCTGGATGCCAATCTCGGTTTGGTTTACACAAAAATTCCGAGCAGTGATCATGAGCCCGATTTAACTATATAAAAGAAGTGAGGATCAGTTTACTATCTGATAAAGGGATTGAATGATGCACTATATCCAAGAAGCACCCAGAACGACCCCGGTAATCGCGGAAACAGAAGTATTGGTCATCGGTAGTGGCCCCGCTGGCCTTGCCGCCGCGCTGTCCTCGGCCCGGGAAGGCGTGAAAACTATGTTGGTAGAGCGGTATGGGTGTTTCGGGGGAGTGATCACCCAGGTAGGTGTCAACAGCATTGCCTGGTACCGTTATGATGGAACAAAAGATGTAGAAGGAATCGGTATCGAGTTCGAACGTCGGGCTGCGGATTTGAGCCGAGGGCAGAAAACGTCCTTCGAGAGAAGCGACCTGATTGATACCGAATTATTCAAGTACCTGGCCGACCAGCTTGTCCAGGAGGCGGATGTAGAACCCCTGCTGCACTGCTATGCTGTGGATACAATGATGGATGGAAGCACGATCAAGGGCATTATCACAGAGAGCAAATCAGGACGGGGTGCGATATTGGCCAAGCGAGTGATTGATGCGACCGGAGATGGCGATATCGCTGTTCTGTCTGGTGTCCCACATCAGAAATTCCCCAAAGATGAGATGCTGGGTGTTACCGTGCTGTTTTCTTGTTCCGGGGTCAACATCGATCGATTCCTTGAATACGTTAGAGAGCATCCAACAACATTTGGGGATTGGGGGGAAAACTGGAACATCAAGACCACCGGTAAAGAGGATGACTTATTCAGCCCTTACCTTGAAGAGCCTTTCGATCGAGCCCGGGAGGATGGGTTTATCCCTGCCGAGCTGACCAGTATTGGTGGGACCTGGAGCGGGTTGACAAATGCTGGTGAGGCACTCGGTCTCAATATGGTTTACATGTTTGGTTATGATGGAACCGATGTCCGGGATCTGACCCGTGGAGAGATGGATGGCAGGCAGCAAGCCATGTTAGCTGTAAAAGTATTAAAGCGCTATGTTCCGGGTTTTGAAGATGCCGCTCTGCGCAATTTTGGCATGACCCTCGGTACCAGAGATACCAGGAAGATCGTTGGGAGATCAAACCTGAGCGAGCACGACGTGCGCCACCAGGCACGCTTCGAGGACTCGATCGGTATTTTTCCGGAGTTCTTGGATGGGTACGGCTATTTGGTGCTGCCAACCACGGGCAGGTATTTCCAGGTCCCGTACGGCATACTTGTTCCGGAAGGGGTGGAAAACCTGCTTGTCGCGGGACGCTGTGTCTCGAGCGATAAATTAGCCCATGCTGCGCTGCGCAGTATGATGTGCTGCACGGTGACGGGGCAGGGAGCCGGGGTGGCTGCGGCAGTCTCACTAAAAGAAGGGGTTAATTGCAGTGAGGTGGAAATCAGCAAGCTGCAGTTGGCACTGAAAAAACAAGGTGTGCGGATCGATTAGAATTCAACCAGACCATAGGCTCTTCTCTGTCATCGATAGCTATCCACAATTCCTTTTCCAATTGGAAAGTCAAAATTAAGCAGAAGTGCCACATATCCTAGAAATAAATCAGGATCAGCAATTGGATACAGCGTTTCTGCTATCAGGTATATCCTTATCAAGAATTGACGTACTACGACCTCATGCTAAATAAGTCTCACAGATAATTGTCAACGGCTAGTGAACTTTTTCGAGATAGTAGATCATTAAAAAAAGATTGAACCTGAAATTTGCATGCAGGGGGGAAGCCAACATGATGTGATGATGGAATTGTTGAGAGGAATCTATTTGGGCTTCGAGAAGAAGCCCGTTTCTAATATATTTAT
>JALHTN010000403.1 GCA_022865865.1 Anaerolineales bacterium | reverse complement strand
CTTCACTGGCAGTAGCGTAACCGCCACCTTTGCCATTGCACCCGATGAATGCGATCCGATTTCCATTATGCTCAATTAAGCGCGCTTTTCGGGCGTCCTTGCGATCATAGCCACCACCATAATAAAGCCAATCCCGTTCTTTATACATCTCCAATGTATAGCGCATGGCTTCTGGTCCCCAATCCCCAAAGTGATCGCCGGTTAATTCAACAATGTCAGTGCCAACCTCTTCCAGCAATTCAATATATTCGGGGCGGCTGCAGAAACGGAGACCCTCCTGGACTGGATTGGGGAATGGGCAATCTGGAGTAAATGGGATTTCATTGCTGATGTGGGTAATATCCGCGCTGCGCAGAAGTTCTCCGATGTCACGCGCCGGGTAAGTGATGCCACTGCGGTGCATGGTGAATGCAGTCGCGCGCACTAATGCGGTCACTCCTGTCACAGCGACAGTAGTGAATAAATTTGGGTCACGGTTGGATGTGGGCAGGCTGGTGTTTGCCCGTAATTGTTCAATGAGCCGTGCTTCTCCCTGGAAGGAAAATGGTACCGTCAAGGCATAATCGTTTGGATTGAAATCCTGTCTCAGTGGTGATTGGTTTTCGATCCCCAGGACTTTCCAACCTGGTTCGAGAGATTCAAAGGGGACGATAGCCCAAGATGGGCGCTGGTCCCAGGCGAGATCAATCAATTCTTCAGCTGGAACAATCTGAGCTGCAGTTGGAGCAGGTTCTCCCCACCAGGCAGACAGCACCCCAAAAGTGTTCTCGTCCATCAAGAGCGGCTGCCCGGCAAAGGACCCCGATGGATTCCCATTCCAGGATTGTTTTAAATCACGAACTGAGACTTGATCCGTTACGGTGGGGAAAGGAGCGACCAGGGCATAAATCCAGCGTGCAACCGGTTCCTGATCGCTGACCGCTAAACGCACCAGGGCCGATTCTGCCTCCTGAACAGGAGTGACATCTCCAGGCAAGGTGAGTTGGGATCTCAGATCTGCAGGCAAGTAAGGAGCGATCCAGATGGATTGAGATGGATTTTCGTGAACCGGTGTTGAGCTTGGTGTAGATGAAGATTGTGGAATCGCGGGGGCGGCAGTTGCAGTACTCCCGGTCTGGGGACTGATCGTTTGTGTTTCAGGGATTGGCTGGAAAGGTGTGAGTGTGATCGTCCCAGGTGTAAGTTGATCGTCTTCACCTGGGAGCTGGATGCCGCTGCAGGCATTGAGCAGCGGGATGATGGTGATCAGGGTCAGGATGAGCGATACCTGCACCCTGGAGGTGCGAGTCATTCTGAAGAGAAGCCTCCTCTTTGGAATAGCTGCACCCGAATTTGTTCTTGTAAATCCGCACCACGAATTTCAATCTCACCGATCTCTTCGAGCAAGCCTGCTGCTGTACCCCGGTCATCTAAACCAGGGGCATTGATGCGTACATTGAGAGCAGCTCCACTAAGCGCGGCACCGGCCAGTGCCGCAGCAGAGCCGGCATCACTGATGGCATTCAAATTCCCATGCAAGACCAGCTTCTGGGTGATTTCTAAAAGCTCAAGCGATTTGCGCGCCACTTCCAAGGGTACCTGGGCAGCATAAAGTGTAGCGGTCTGAATGCTGTGCGAACGTGTGGTCTTTTCACCCTGGGTCTCTTTCGGCATGCGAATGGCTTCCATAACAGCCTGGAAGGCGGAAGAGTCTTCGGCAACGGCCTGGGTGAGTTCTTGGGCTAAACGAACTGCTTGCTGCTCAATCGACCGCATTTCATCTTCTACTTCAACATACTTCTTCTTGCCG
>JALHTN010000402.1 GCA_022865865.1 Anaerolineales bacterium | reverse complement strand
GGGGAATTTACCCCTGGCGATCATCTTGAAACCCATGTCCAGGTCTTCCGTGATTGGATGGGTGCGTATATTGCGCAATTTCAATTCAGCCATCAAGCCCAATTCATACGAGCGACCCCAAAGGCGCACTTCTCGTAAGAAAGCCTTGTTCATGTTATCTACTTCTTGGATTGGCGGGTCTATGCCCCGGTCCAGGGCTTCTCGGGTGAGGAAATCCATAATTCTTGCGATGTCCAAGTCTTGAGGGCAGCGGGTTGTACATGCCTGGCAGGAAGCGCACAGCCAGGGTGTTTCAGCTTCGAGTGCGATGTCCTCCTGTCCTAGCTGGATAGCGCGCATGATTTGATTCGGCTGCCAATCAAAATATTTTCCAACCGGGCATCCGCTCGTGCACTTGACACATTGGTAGCACAGGTAAACATTTTGGCCCAGTTCTGCCTCAATCTTGTGTGCTAAGTTAGCGTTAATCCGTAAACCTTCAAGCTCAGGTTGTGCAGTATCGCTCACTACCATCCTCCTCGCAGTCCGTTTTATCCAATAAAGCAACCTTCAAGCTGGCTGTGGTGTGGGTTCCGCGATGACCGGGCGTGGATACAGACCAGCACCCTCGACGATCGGTTTAACCGCCTGCTCCCATTCGATAGCCATGATATGTACACCGGCAATCCCTTCAAGTTCCTGGAGCTGCTGGATCAACTCGATGCAGATCTGGATACCGGTTTCTTTCCAGGCTGCGGAGCGGGCTTTCTTATCATCTTTGGTCAAATCTTCTTTGCTGATACTTGCCCAGGGAGCGCCCGCGGCAGTCATGCGATCGATCATTTCATCTGGGATGAGAATACCGGGTACGTTGTTCTTCATGTAGCGAGCCATTGAGGGGCTCTTCAAAGGTCCAACTCCTGCCAGGATAGCAGTCTGTTCATGCAGTCCAAGCTTGCGGACCTTTTCCATGAAGACCTTGAAAGCTTCAAGATCGTAAATCAGCTGGGTTTGGATGAAGTCTGCCCCAGCCTTGACTTTTTTTCCTAAGCGGTAAGGTCGAAACTCCAGCGGGTCGCCGAAAGGCGCAGAGGCGGCACCGATGAAAAATCGCGGCTCAAGGCCTTTCATTTTGTCGCCGCACTCGAAGATACAATCATCACGCATATCCGCTACCATCTTAATTTGTTGTATCGAATCGATATCAAACACATTCTTCGATGTAGGATGATTTCCAAATGATTGGTGGTCTCCGGTGAGGCAAAGCAGATTTCGCATACCCAACGCATAGGCACCCAATAAGTCACTTTGAATCGCCAGACGGTTGCGGTCTCTACAGGTCATCTGGATGATGGGTTCCAGTCCTTCCTGAACCACGAGAGCTCCAGCACCAATACTGGACATACGTACGATTGCTGTCTGGTTGTCCGTGATATTTACCGCATCGCAGTAGCCACGCAGCAAGGTTGCCTTCTTGCTGATTACTTCGCGGTCTGCATTCTGCGGAGGCCCCAACTCTCCAGTTACAGCAAAGTGACCAGCATGAAGTACGCGTTCCAGATTAGATCCTACTGAATACCCATTTGAGCTAGGATTGGTTGTCATCTTTTACTCCTCCTCGCTGGCCAAGCGAAGATCTTCCCTGATGATTTTTCGGGGTCCACCGTCACGAGAAGTTTGCCAATTCTTTGGGGGCTGTATGTCCATCAGGACTTCAAGTCTGTCCATACTTTCCAAGCGATCGTAAATTAATTGCCATGCGCAATCCGTATCAGGGTTGATCTCACAGTGTCCATCTTCTGATCCACCACATGGTCCGTTGAGGAGTGATTTGGCGCAGCGCGCTATCGGGCAAATGCCGCCGGTCAATCCGAGGATGCAATCCCCACAAGCTGCACAGCGTTCTGTCCATACGCCTTGTTCTTGAGGTAAACCCAGGAAGGTCGTATTCAGACCAGGCACCACCCAGGTGTCGGGAAAATGTTCGGCAATCGCTTGGACGCCGATCCCACAGCCGAGCGACAGCACGAGATCAACATCTGCAACCTGGTCTCTAATCGTATCCAGGTATTCCCATTCACATTGGCGCTGGACTGTCACATCACTGACCTTGCGCGCCATCCCGTTTAACTTGGATGACATGCGCAAGGAGGCAGACAAAATTGCAGCTTCGCGTTCACCACCTGCGAAGCATACGGTGACACAAGTCCCGCAGCCGACGACAAGCACGTTGCCTGAGCTCCCTATCAATGACTTTATTTCATCCAGTGATTTCTGTTCTGCAACTATCAT
>JALHTN010000401.1 GCA_022865865.1 Anaerolineales bacterium | reverse complement strand
GCCAACTGGCAGGCGCATTACCTGACCACAGGTCCGGAGATTATCGAGCAAACCGCTGGGCAGGTGACGCATTTTGTGGCCGGACTCGGCACTTCTGGCACGCTGATGGGTGTTGGTCGCTACCTGCGGCAGTACAACCCGGCGATAGAAGTCCTGGCGGTTCAGCCCGATGCAGCCTTCCACGGATTGGAAGGTTTGAAGCATATGCCAAGCGCGATCACACCTGGTATTTATGAGCAATCCTTCCCCGATCGGATCATCGAAGTTTCGACGGAGGCTGCTTACCAGATGACTTTACGCCTGGCAAGGGAGGCCGGCCTGTTGGTCGGTGTTTCCTCAGGTGCCGCGGCGGTAGCAGCGCTACAGCTCGCTGCGCAGCTGGATCACGGATCGGTGGTGACAGTTTTTCCAGATGCAGGCTATAAGTATTTGAGTGAAAAATTTTGGGAGGCTGACCAATGAGTCTTCACATCCCGCAGGACCTGTTGGAACGCATCCACCTGCATGGTGAGCAAGCTTATCCCGAAGAAGGTGCGGGATTATTGCTGGGTGAATTCCAGGGACAGGATCCGCTGGTGAGAGAGATCCTGTCCCTGGTGAATGTGCGTGAAAGACAGGCGCGGCACAATCGATACCATCTTTCCCCGCAAGATTACCTGCAAGGTGAAGAACTGGCTGAACAATTGGGATTAGTGGTGTTGGGGGTCTTTCACTCTCACCCCGATCACCCTAATCGACCCTCAGAATTTGATCGCCAGTGGGCCTGGCCGAATTTTTCTTACCTGATTACCAGCGTGGTGCAGGGTCAGGCTGCCGAGAGTCGCTCCTGGCGCCTGAATGAAGACCGGGCTGCCTTCAGCGAAGAACAAATCGTCGCAGTAGTTCGAGTACAACCTTAATGATTTAACCCTTTAGTCTCTATCTTTTGGAGACTCCTACAGCGAATATATTGAAAGTGAGATTATGGCAAAACTAAAGATCCCATCCCCTTTACGAAACTATACCGGTGGTCAGCCAGTGGTTGAAGTCACGGGCGGAACTGTAGCGGAAGCATTGGACAATCTGATCGAGCAGCACCCTGATCTGCGCCAGCACCTGTTCAGCGGCCAGGATGACCTGCGCCCATTTGTCAATCTTTATCTGAACAGCGAAGATATTCGTCACCTGCAGCAGTTGGACACTCCCATCCAGGCGGATGATCGCCTCATGATCGTGCCCAGCATTGCCGGGGGACTTGAGCAAGTGGACCATTCCGCACTCCGCACCAACCAGGCCCTGATCATCAGCTTGAGCCTCATGGCTTTCGTCCTTGATCTGCCATGGCTGGTGGCGATTATCGCAATAACTATGACGGTAGGAACCGCCTTAAGAATTCCCGGATTCGGATTTGTTTACCGGCGACTATTGCGACCTCTGAAGATGGTCAAACCGGATATCCTGGCTGATAACCCGGAACCCCACCGCTTTGCTCAAGGGATTGGCGCACTGGTTTTAGGATTAGGTACGCTAGCCCTGATATTTGGGAGCAGTTCGGTCGGTTGGGCTATGGTCTGGTTGGTTATCATCCTGGCCGGACTCAACTTGTTTGCTGGTATTTGTGTGGGCTGTGCGCTTTATTACT
>JALHTN010000400.1 GCA_022865865.1 Anaerolineales bacterium | reverse complement strand
CCATCGACAAGGGCATCGGTATGGTCCATCAGCACTTCATGCTGGTGCCAGTCTTCACCGTGACGGAGAATGTGATGTTGGGGGTGGAATCGATCAAGAACGGCATATTCCTAGACCGCAAGAGTGCTTCCCAACGCATCGAGGAGATTTCCTCTCAATTTAGCCTGGATGTGGATCCTCAAGTGCTGGTTGAAGACCTGTCGGTGGGTGCTCAACAGCGGGTAGAGATCATCAAGGTCTTATACCGCCAGGCGGAAATCCTGATTTTTGACGAGCCGACCGCGGTACTGACACCCCAGGAAGTGGACGAGCTCTTTAAAGTCATCCATTCATTGGTTGACCAGGGCAAATCGCTGATCTTCATCACCCACAAACTCAATGAGGTGCTGGAGATCGCCGACCGGATCATGGTGCTGCGGCAAGGAAAAATCGTCGGCAGCGCAATACCGGCCGAGGCGACCATGGCCTCACTGGCCAACATGATGGTTGGCCGCGAAGTACTACTGGAGGTGGATAAACCTCCTGCTAATTATGGCGAGGTTGTCCTGGATGTGGACGAATTGGTTGTTAAGGATGACCGGCAGCTGCTGGCAGTCGATCAAGTCTCATTTGAAGTTAAAGCCGGGGAAATCCTGGGTATCGCCGGTGTTCAAGGAAATGGTCAAACCCAGCTGGTCGAAGCGCTCACCGGTTTGCGCAAGGTCGAGAGCGGTCAGATCCGAATCAATGGCACCGATACGACCAGTTTTTCTCCGCGGGAGATCACCGAGGTGGGTTCAGCCCATGTTCCTGAGGACAGGCAAAGAGATGGCCTGGTGCTTTCCTTTTCGGTTGCTGATAACCTGGTATTAAACACTTATTATCAACCCCCATTTTCAAAGGGTATGAATTTACAACAGGGTGAAATTGAAAAAGCCGCTGTAGAACGAGTCGAAGCCTTTGATGTGCGCACGCCCAGCATTTTCGTACCTGTCTCCAACCTTTCCGGTGGCAACCAGCAGAAAGTGATCGTGGCGCGTGAATTCTCGCGTCCCATCAAACTATTGATCGCTTCCCAACCTACTCGCGGTCTGGATGTCGGCTCGATCGAATATATCCATGCCCAGATCATGAAGAAACGTCATGATGGCACCGCAGTGGTGCTGGTTTCCCCTGAGCTGGATGAGGGCATGAGCTTATCCGATCGCATCGCAGTCATGTTCGCTGGTAAGTTAATTGCTATCATGCCAGCAGAAGAAGCCACGCGGGAGAAGTTAGGCTTGCTGATGGCTGGCATTCAAGAGGCTGATCCTGTATAACCGTGCAAATTATCAATCCAAATGACCGAAGCTCCATCTAAGATTGGAGGTCAACTTGAGCGAAGAAAAGGAAGAAATCAAGACTCCCGAAATTCCAGAGCAGCCTCATGAGGAAGACGAGCGACCCCTTCTCCAGAGGATATTCGTCAGGAAAGGGACCTTCTCAGCTTTAGTGATTCCACTTCTGGCCGTTTTCACAGCTTTCGTGATCGGGGGATTCATCATCGCTGCTTCCTCGCCAGAGGTCTTAGCAGCCTGGGCGAATATCTTTCAGGAACCATTGGAAGCGTTCAAGATCACCTGGCAGACGGTTTGGGAAGCCTACCTGGCCCTCTTTGAGGGCGCCTTTGGAAACCCCAAATTAATTGTCGAAGGTTTCCAGATCTGGATATCTTCTGGTGATCCAAATCTATTGTACGCTGCCTTGCGACCCTTCAGTGAGAGCCTGGTGATCACCACCCCCTACATCTTCGCTGGATTAGCAGTCGCACTTGGTTTTCGGGGAGGCTTATTCAACATCGGTGCTGAAGGTCAGTTATTTGTCGGCGGTCTGGCATCCGCATTTGTTGGCTACTCCCTGAGCGGATGGCCAATGATCATCCATCTGCCTTTAGCCATCTTGGCAGGGTTGACTGCTGGTGGGATCTGGGGTGCAATCCCGGGATATCTTAAAGCACGCACCGGCGCCCATGAGGTGATCAACACCATCATGATGAACTACATCGCCTTCCGTCTGACAGATTACCTGCTGAACGGTCCGATGGCTCGAGGAGATGGGCTGCCGATCACCCCCCTGATCAAACCTTCTGCATACCTCCCTACGCTTCTACCGCCACCGGTACGCCTGCATTGGGGCTTCTTCATCGCCCTGGGTGCCGCCGTCCTGGTTTACTGGTTCTTGTGGAAAACCCCGCGCGGCCTGGAGATCCGCATGACCGGTGCCAATCCGCATGCTGCGCGCTACGCTGGCATCCGCATATCCTTTATCATCGTGTTGACCATGACCCTCAGCGGTGCGCTGGCCGGTATGGCCGGCACAGTCCAAATCCTGGCTGTAGATCACCAGCTGGTGCGGTCCTTCTCAACCGGTTATGGTTTTGATTCGATTGCCCTTGCTCTGTTGGGCAACAGCCATCCTATAGGGGTGGTATTATCCTCGCTGCTGTTCGGATTCATGCGCGGTGGAGCTGCCCGCATGCAGTCCGTCGCTGGTACGCCGGTGGAAATCATTCGCATCATCCAGGGCATGGTGATCATCTTCATCGCTGCGCCAGCCATCATCCGCAGTTTATACCGCTTGAAACCTCCCAAAGAAGAGGAAGAGACGGTAATTACCACCGGATGGAGTTCATGATGGATACCGGAGGAGGTGTATATGCAAGCCAGTGTCGTTGAAAAACCAACCCGCGATCTACGCGCTTATGCCATCGGTATCATCGCGCTGATGGCTGCTGCAGGCATAATCTTGCTTGCCCTTGGCAAACAGGGCCTCCAATCGACCTTCGTTCTGACCAGCCAGCGCGCTGGGGTGACCATCGCCGCGCCTGACCTGGTCCTCCCGACCTTCACCAGTCTGATCGTTCTGGGTATCATCTCAGCCGGGATCGGATTCTGGCAGGTATTTCGGGGCTTTAATAAAAGTGATTGGGTCGTCTTTATAGTGGCGGGACTGGCGATATTAGCATTCTTGGTGTGGGCCACCACCAGCAAATCCATCAACTTGACTGGAATGCTGGTAAGCAGCATCGTTCGTGCCACACCGATTGCCCTGGCAGCCCTGAGCGGTATCTACAGTGAGCGTTCAGGCGTGGTCAATATCGGTATCGAGGGTATGATGCTGTTCGGCGCCTTTTGTTCCGTTGTATTCGCCAGCATCACCCAAAATATGTTTGTGGGTGTCTTTGCCGGCATCCTGGCTGGTATGGTGCTGGGAGGCCTGCACGCTGTGCTGTCCATCAAGTACAAAGTTAACCAGATCATCAGCGGTACAGGCATCATCATCTTAGCCCTGGGATTAACCAGCTACCTGCAAAGATCGGTCTTAAATACTTTTCCTGAGCTAAACCAGCCAGGTCCAGCCATTGCGGCCCTGCCGATTCCTTGGCTGTGGAAAATCCCCGTCCTGGGTCCAGTTTTCTTCAATCTCAGCCCCATCATCTACACCCTGTTTGTCCTGCTGATTGTCACCCAGGTCTTGATGAATAAAACCCGTTGGGGGTTGCGAGTGCGATCGGTTGGGGAACATCCCAAAGCAGCCGATACATTGGGCATCAACGTCTTCCGCATCCGTTATATCAGTGTGTTGATCAGCGGGGCCATCGCGGGCTTGGCTGGTACTTATATGAGCATCGGTGCCGCGGGAAGGTTCAACGAGGGTATGACGGCTGGTAAGGGTTTCCTGGGGCTGGCAGCCATGATCTTCGGCAATTGGAATCCTTTCGGAGCCTTCGCCGGATCATTAATATTCGGTTTCTTTGACTCATGGCAGGAGAAACTCTCATTGCTCCAGGTTGGTATCCCGGTTGACCTGCTTGGCATGGCGCCGTATATCGCTACCATGATCGTCCTGGCAGGCTTTGTTGGCCGTTCAAGGATGCCTGCTGCGGATGGGGTACCCTACAAAAAAGAGTAATCAGAAGTTCAAAAATTTACAAATTTCTTTTCTAAAGTAAAGAGACACCTCAAATCTGGTGTCTCTTTCTCTATACCTGACTTTGGTAGGGGCGAAGCATCCATTTTTAATAACTGCTATTCTAAGCAAGATAGCATGATGCTTCGCCCTTTCATAAGGTATACTTTTCCTCTATGGTTGCAGAGGATGGTTACCAGTGGAATTTGAAACAACCGAAGTACCGGTTCAAGGAATGGATTGTGCCGAATGCACCCGGCATGTTAAACGCGCCATCGAACAGGTATCCGGAGTCGAATCGGTTGAAGTTTACCTGGTATCAGAAAAAGCCGTAATTCAGCACCAACCAGGTTCGATCGACAAAACGGCTATACGCAAGGCTGTCGCCTCCGCTGGTTATACCGTTCCCCCTGACCAGGTTCACGAAACAACCATCCCCAACCCACCCAATTACGCCAGATCGATTCTCTTATTGCTTGGCATTCTATTCGGGGTGATCCTGTTCATCATCGTGATCGGTGAAGGGCTGGGTTTATTCGAGCTAATTTCTTCCCGCATCCCCTGGCCTATCAGCCTGGTGATCGTCATCCTGATCGGATATCCTGCCTTCATTAAAGTCATCCGGGCAGCCCGCAACCGCCAGATTATCGCCCACAGCCTGATGAGTTTGGGTGTCCTGGCTGCGATCGCCGTGGGTGAATGGGCTACAGCTGCTGTGGTGGCCTTCTTTATGCGCGTCGGTGATTATGTTGAACGCTTCACCACGGAAAGAGCACGCCAGGCGGTAAAGAACCTCAGCAGCCTGGCACCACAAACTGCACGCCTGGTCCAAAATGGTGGCGAGATCGAAGTTCCGATCGAGCAGGTCAAGGCTGGTGATATCGTTGTCATCCGTCCGGGCGAGCAAATCCCGGTAGATGGTGAGGTGATTGCGGGTCACGCCATTGTGGATCAAGCCACGATCACCGGTGAAAGCATGCCGGTTGAGGCCGGCCCAGGAGCCCACGTTTTCGCCGCCACGATTACCTCCCAAGGCAGCTTGCGGGTCCGAGCTGCACATGTGGGACCTGATTCGACATATGGTCAGGTGATCAATATGGTTGCAGAGGCGGAATCGCAGCGCGGTGAAATCCAACGCCTGGCGGACAAATTCTCTACATACTACCTGCCGGTTGTGATCGGGGTGGCACTGCTGACTCTGATCATCCGTCGTGATCCAATGGCAACCGCGGCCGTGCTGGTGGTCGCCTGCTCATGTGCTTTTGCACTGGCGACACCCATCGCCATCCTGGCATCCGTCGGTGCGGGAGCCAAACAGGGCATCCTGATCAAAGGTGGGAAGTATTTGGAAATCTTGCCCGAGGTCGATATCCTGCTGATCGACAAAACTGGTACGCTCACCCTTGGGAAACCCTATCTCACAGATATCCTCCCCCTAGGGGTACCGGGAGAGAACAAATCAAGCCAGCCGGACCTGACAGAAATAAACCGCATAAGGCTCTTGACTTTAGCTGCTTCTGCGGAAAGATATTCCGAACACCCCCTCGCAGAAGCGGTGCGCATTGAAGCTGCCCAACAGGGGATTCACCTGCTGGAACCGGATGAATTCGAAACGTTACCTGGGATGGGCATTAAGGCTCACTTGAATGGGGACAAAGTTGCGGTTGGAAATCGCAGGCTGATCGAGCAGCTCTGCGGTCAATTCCCTGACAGCCTTGAAGAGAACCAATTACTGGCACAGGGGAAATCTCTGCTCTACGTAGCCTTGAACGGAGAAACCTGTGGGATATTGGCAGCTGCAGACAAACTGCGCCCGGAAGTCCCATTGGCGATTCAGTCCATCCGTGACCTGGGAGTGAAACGGATCGAACTGCTGACCGGAGATAACCAGGTTAATGCTTCCAGGTTGGCGGAGAAATTAGGCGTTTCCTACCAGGCTGAGCTGCTCCCAGAAGATAAGATTAATATCGTCAAGGGATACCAGGCTCTCGGTCAAACAGTGCTCATGGTTGGAGATGGTATCAACGATGCACCGGCTATTTCCCAAGCGGATATCGGCATCGCGATAGGTGCTGCTGGGCACAACGTGGCTATGGAAGCTGCTCACATCGTCCTGATGCGACCTGATTGGAACCTTGTCCCCCAGGTGCTGCAAATCGGTCGCCGCACCACGCGCACCATCAAAGGTAATATTATCTTCACCCTGGTCTACAACTCCATCGGGCTCACGCTGGCCGCCTTGGGTTATCTACCCCCCATACTCGCCGCAGCAGCACAATCCATTCCAGATCTGGCTATCCTGGCCAACTCTTCAAGGCTGCTGAGGCAGAAGTAACTCACTGCCCACCCTGGATCGAATTAGCAAAAATAAATATTGCTTTCATAGGGGGAATTATCGCCCAATCTCAGAGCACAATATAATGCCGCAGCTTTTCAGCGGTCAAGCGCGATCCAGGGAAATAGAAATCGGAACGGGGGGATGACCTCAGTTATCACTGCAGACCCGATAATTGGAACCGGGAATCCAGCACTGGTAGCTTGATAGTTCTCATTCGTAATGTTGCCAATGAAATCATCTGTCACTTGAACCCTCAGCTCTACAGACTGGCTGTCAACTGGTTGAAAACTAGGCCATTGCCAACTGACCAATGATCCATTTATGGTATGCGGCTGGGTCGCATTGAGTAAGGTGGTGTTATCAGGAATCATATCACTGAGCACGACATCATTGACCGAGGTTTGAACAGCGCTGTGATGGACTCGCAACGTGTAGACGATCTCCTCACCGGGTAAAACTTGATCGACAGCGGCTGTCTTCTCCAGCCAAAGTACCTGGCCATGGAGCGCAGCCAATGCATCCACCCGCCCCCAGCCTGCAGAATTATTGGGATACACTGTGCCCGGGATGCCGCCACACTGAACTGCAGGCACGGATAAGGGTACCGCGGTATTGGCGATCAAGCGCTCAGTATGCTCCACCTGCCCGATTAAATCGGGTTGGGCGGAAAGCAGCAGCGCCGCCAGACCTGCCACGTGCGGTCCAGCCATGCTGGTACCACTCAAGGTCGAATATGCGCCGCCGGGAATACTTGAGCGAATTAAGGTGCCGGGTGCAGAAACATCAGGCTTTATGCGACCGCTGCCATCGATGGTCACCGGACCCCGGCTGCTTGAGGCAGCAAGTTGATCGTATCTGTCCGTGTTCCCGACCGTAAATGAAGCATCGTAAATCGCAGCTGGTGTATTTATTGACGAACAGGTAGGTCCCTGATTTCCTGCAGAATGGACCGTGAGAATGCCTGCTGCGCGGACCGCCTCTATCACAGGTAGCAGCACCAGGGGATCGATACAGCCTTCACCCACGGGACAGGACCAGGAATTGTTGATCACGTCAGGAGCCTTGGATGGATCCGGATTAAGGTCATCTAAATCGGTGGGTGCCAGGAACCACTGGTAGCACTCGGCGTATGTCGCTGGACTGCCGATACCTTGATCCATGTTGCGGCAGCCGATCCACTTCGCCTCTGGCGCAACACCGATTTGGTTGCTCAGGTCATCTTCCCGACCCACCATGGTGCCCATGGTGTGGGTTCCATGACCGCGGTAGTCATCACAGGGTTCTGGCGCATCACTCCCGCAGGGGTTACCGCTGCTATCATGAACGGTATCATGCCAGTTGTAATTATGATCGACTGACACACCATCCCAACCACGATACTGGGTCTTCAGCGCCGGGTGATCCCATTCATAACCTGTATCCTGGCCACCAATCGTGATCCCCTGTCCACGAAATCCAGCCGACCAGACCTCAGGCGCGTGAATTTTACTGATATTCCACTCAACAGGTTCAGCTGTCTGCAGCAAAACCTCCCCGAGGAGGCTGCGCGGCTCAACCAGGCTAACCTGGGGATTGGCGAAAATGTGCTCGATATCATTGCGCAGGGCTATGGTGCGCAAAACGTCTCGATCGCCGCGCACCCAAATCATATTCGCGACCCAAAATGGCTGAAAATCTACCCCCAGGTTGGAAAGTGATTGGAGAACTGGTCCCTGGCTGCGCCTGGCTGAGGAGATCAAGCGCTGGTATACATATTCCCCTTTTTCCTGCTTGGTTTGGAGAGACTTAGCTCCACTGAGGTCTGCTTGT
>JALHTN010000399.1 GCA_022865865.1 Anaerolineales bacterium | reverse complement strand
CACGCCGGGTGGCGATCAGCACCGGCGTTGCCTATGAGAGCGACCCCGAATCCGTACGCCAGACGGCCTTAGAGGCTATCGCTGGTGTGCCTGGTATACAGGGCGAGCCTGCTCCGGATGTCCTGTTTGAAAATTTTGGCAGCCCGACCCTGGATCTGACCATTTACTTCTGGATCGACACCAGCCAAACGAACGTTGCGAGCGCCAAAGACGCGGGCCTGAAAGCTATCAAAAGTGCTTTCGACCAGGCCCAGATCAATATGCCTTTACCTGCGCAGACAGTTTACCTGGTGCAGTAGGGGATATCGCTTTTGGAATATTCAACAAACCAAAAATCCGTCCGAGTTGCTTTCGGACGGATGTAAAGATGTTTGATCAGGGAATTTTCGAATTAGCGAGTGAGGTCAGTTATCTTTGGCGCTGTCTTCTTTCTTTGCCCCGCCCACCAACCACCAGACGATCATGGAAAGAAAAGCCCACACGACCCCGGTCGGCATCGTGTCCCTCACCATCGCGGATACACCCCAAATCACCAACCAGCCCAAACCAAGGGCCCACAATCCGTATACTATTAAACGTCGCAAACCCATACCTCCCCGAACCATCTCCCAAACTCGAGGGAGAAATATCCCACACTCATGGGACTCACCATTAATAACGTAAGATTCGCTTTTTTATTACAGTAATTTGCAAAATATTATGCCGGGAATCTAAAACCCCCAAGGGAAAAAGCCCCTGGGGGTTGCCAATACGGAAATTAAAGCTGCCTTGTCACTCAGGTGGCTGGAGAGGTGAGCTCTCGATCACAGCCAGCATTTCCTCGTTTGAGGCGTACTTAAACTCGTCCAATCCCAGTTTATCCGCTTCAGATTGTTCGCCTGCCTCGAGCTGCTCCCATTCGTCCTTGGTAACCACATGTTTATCCAGATTGGCCAGGCGCAGGCGAAATTCTTCCAGGTTCTTGGCCAGATCCTCCTGGGGTGGTTGGCCTGCAAGGTACTGTAAAACCGCCTGAGCCCCGTTTTCTCCATCTTTGCGGGCCACACCCACCAAACCGCTGCTTGCCTCGCGCGACCAGCCAGCCACAAAAACGCGCTCGACAGGTTGTTCCGCTTCCGGATCGTAAGCCTCATATGAATTATCCTGGATTGGGTAACGCGGATCAACGCTCTTTACAAATTCATTCCAGCGCACCGGCAGACCGAATTCATCATCCACCTTATCACCGATACAAAAGACTACCGTGTCCACCGGCAGGATGCGCTTCGTGCCCAGCCGGTTGGCCTTTGTATCTCCATTCTTGGGGAGCAGCTCGGTGTCCTCCACCTCCAGGCCGCGTACTTCTCCGAGTTCACCGCCAATTATCCTGCTGGGAGAAGCCAGGAATTCAAAGTTGAAGCGGGATGCGGAGACTGGCTCCTGGGCTTTCTCAAGAGCGGAAAGGAGGAAATCTTTGGCTGCGCCCACGTCCTGGCCCACGGCTTCCATCAAGGGTGTCACCCTTTCGATCTCATCATCCAGGTCCTCCAAATCCAGGTTGCGCGCCACGCTTTCCATCTCTTTCCGGGTGAATTTGACTTCCTTAGGTCCCCGGCGGGCGACGGCGGTCACCTCTTCCACATTCATATCGCGGATCAGCCAGCGGGTTATGTCAAGCATGACGTTGCCCACGCCAATCAAAGCCACATGTTTTCCGATGGCGAACTGCTTCTGGCTGAATGGCGGCAGCTTGTTGTAGTGATAGACGATATCCTTGGCATGGTATACGCCCACCAGTTCCTCCCCGGGAAGGCCGAGCCACTTGGTACCTTGCGCCCCAACCGCGACCACTACAGCCTGGAATCCTGATGCATCCAGTTCCTTAAGGGATAGGTCACCCTTCTGTCCCACCACAAGGTTGCCGTAGTATTCTATATTGGGTGCTTCAAGGATGCGGCGGAACTGCTTTCGTAAACCAGCTTTCATCTTGTGCTTGGAGTGATAGATGCCGTACTCGGCCAATCCGCCAGGCTTGATATCGCGGTTAATCAAGACCACGTATACACCCTGGCTGGCCAGCTGCCTGGCGGCATACAATCCAGCCGGCCCGGCTCCAATCACTGTTGCGAGGTAGTTGTATTGCGATTCTGTTTCCAAGCTAAGCCTTCCTTTGATGGTTTGGTGAATTGAATATTGTCACGACAAGACGATCATGATTATAGCCTATTGAGAAATTTTTCACTAGTAGATTTCCCTACAGATTGGTTAATAATAGCGTTTTTTGCTACGCGTGGTAATCCCCCGTTTTAGTTCATACACACACCTGGATACGCGCCTGCGTGGAGCCTGCCCCCATGAAGGTGGGGGTATGACACTCTTGGCAGAATTGTACTTTCTTCGAGAGGTACATCTTCCTCATCTTAAATTGAAGGCTTCCCGCTATGAATACATCAGATAGTTTATAGCTTTATGGGTCCACTACAACTTGTCCCTCCGCAATCAGGTCAAGGGAAAGCGGAAAAAAAGAGGAGGGGCGATTGCCCCTCCTCAATCTAAATCCAACCAGGCTAGGATGGTGGTGTACCTGTGATCGTAATGTGCTGCT
>JALHTN010000398.1 GCA_022865865.1 Anaerolineales bacterium | reverse complement strand
TAAACCACCATCTAAGAACAGACGCTCATGACGAAGGGCTTCCACATCTAATTCACGAAAGAGAGTTTGTGCCTCGATTAAAGCCTGCCCTTCTTCCAGGGCGCGCTCCGCAAGTTCAACCAGGCGCGGACTGCGCTCTCGGATGGCCCCCGGTTCTGCTCCCTGCCCCCGCAATACCGCGTCGACATCAAAATCGAGATCCTGGTTGTTCCAAACTGGCATACTAAGCATCCTCCTTGGGTTGATTATTACGCCAGTATCCGATGTATCGTGCGCCAAAGGTATCGCGGCCCATTAACAAATCAGTCGCTCTGATAGAGCTGGTCAACTTAATGGGGTCGGTGATGGCACAGGTAGCACCGTTACCCATGGCTAACGACAGGAAGGCCTGGTTGACTGTGTGACGATCTGGCAAGCCAAAGGAAACATTGCTGGCACCCAGGTTGATGTTGACACCAAAATTCTCCCGCAGCAATTGGATCGTTCTCAATGTCGTTGCACCTGCATTGCTGTCCGCACCCACAGTAAGCACAAGTGGATCAATCACAACATCATTTGCGGGTATGCCAAGTTTTGCTGCCCGTTCGAGGATCTTTCCCGCGATTGCGATCCTGGTTTCCGCATCATTGGGGATGCCGTTATCGTCCATTGTCAGGCCGATCACTGCCGCGCCATATTCCTTGACCACCGGCAGAACCGCTTCCAGGGACTTCTCTTCCCCATTGACAGAGTTCACCAGGGGTTTTCCAGATAAAACAGCCAATGCGGCTGCTAAAGCATTGTGATTAGCTGAATCTAAGCATAATGGCACATCAACAAGTTCTGAAACGATCTTTGCTACTTCAGGTAAGACGGCCACTTCATCAATACCGGGAACGCCTACATTGACATCCAGGATGTCTGCGCCTTTCTCTACCTGACTGGTCGCCAGTAGACGGACATAATCATAATCGCCGTTCTGGAGGGCTGCAGCCAGCTTCTTTCGACCTGTTGGATTGATCTTCTCTCCAATGATCACAAATGGGGCATCAAAACTGATTGTGACCTTTTGTTTGTCGCTTCTTAATATCGTTTCCATTGAATATTCCTTTCGTTGTTCAGTATAGTTTTAGATTATCTCATAATTTGCAAGGAGGGATTTGCCAACCACATCAGCAGGAATTCTTAATCATAGGTTTGCACAGTGATCTACCCTTCCTAATAATTCCTGGAAATCAATCGAGCCTGATTTGATAAACCAGGTTTACAAAAATCGATCATACAGCTCATATTTTCATCTTAATAATATTCTTTACATCGACACCACTCCCATTCCCAAAGAATCAGGGTCCAACGTGGTTGGTGATCAAAAGATTATAATCTCTATTCGAGTCCCAGCAATACTTTGGTCATGCGCACACATAATTCCGCGTTTTGACCATATCCATCAGCTTCGATCTCTTCAGCATAGGCAGCGGTGACCACCCCTCCACCCATAATAACTTTAACATCCTGCAGCATTCCGTTTTCTTTTAGAGCAGAAATCACTTTTTTCTAACTCTTTAGCAGTCACTGTTAACAAGGAACTCATTCCAAGTACATCTGGTCTTTCTCGTTTCACAGCTTCTATAAAATCATCGGCAGGTATATTAACCCTTAAATCGACCACATCAAAACCGTGAGAACTCAATATTGTGGCTGCGATAGTTTTTCCGATATCGTGCAGGTCACCCTGCACCGTTCCTAAAACAACCTTCCCCACTTTGCTGCGTTTTGTACCGCTGCGCGAGATTTCTGCCTCAAAAATTTCAGCGGCAGCTTTCATCGTTTCGGCAGAGAGAACCAGATCCGGTAGAAATAGATCACCCGCGGCGAATCCTTCTCCAACTTCAGAAATGCCATACTTCAATCCACGCTCAAAAGCCTCTACCGGGTCAATCTGGAGTTCCACAACTCGCTTTGCAGCTGCAACGGCATTTGCGGGAATCCTTGAATAACCGCTTGCTTTAATTCCGCAATTGCATCCTTTTCCATTATGCTATTTCTCCACAACTAAGCTGGGATCTTCTCTTTTTTGCAGCCATCAGTATTTTTTGCAGTTCCTTTTCGGCTACCTTGGGGGAGCGGATTTGGTTGGTGTGCATCCATTAATTGGCGAGCGACTTCAGTTGCCCTGTCAACAACACTTATTTGCTAAACGGTTTACAAAAACTTGAGCCCCTAAAGGAGACTCAAGGCGAACTTTATATTATTACCATTCCTGTAGTTATTACCCAATCAAGGTAAGGCGCTCCACGCTGGTCTCCATCACCAGCCCGCGACAAGCCACTGAATGTATGCTGTTTTTGGAGTACTGGATTTATAGAAATGGGTAACGATCGGCATAACCTCATTCAGACACAATTGTCCTGGTCGCCGTCGTCGTTAGATACCAGCTGTATGCTGGCATTGCTCTCTTTGTGGCAAAAATCATCGACATCACAGAACATTTCAACTAAACTATGCATGGCAGGCTTCCTTCTTGGTGCGGTATGGTTTGCACCTTTAGCTTACACATTTTGTTTCTCTGCTTTATCCATAATTTACGTTAATATTGAATAAATAACTCGCAATAAATTTCGGATCACATCCTGAGGAAGAAAAATCTTGACAGCAATGAACCCACAGTTCGATATGGATCTCCAGGAAGTTGTTACTGAAAAACGCTTCGTGGGTATATGGCGATTATTACGCGGTTATCGCTGGATCTACTTGGGAGCAATCTTGGGTGTCGGTATTGCAGCACTTGCCCGTACAGGTACTTACCTGCTGCTCGGATATTATGTAGATGAAGTTTTGGTGAATGATACATCCCAATTTACCCCTTTTCAGATTGCATTAGGTTTTATCGGATTATCCTTGATTATGGGTATATTTGCATTTACTAGCGGAGCACTTGCTGGTCGAACAGCTGAAGGGATTGCCAAGCGCGTTCGAGATTATGTATTCGATCATATCCAGCACTTGACTTTCACATACCACGACCAGACCAAAACCGGTGAACTGATCCAGCGTTCGACATCGGATATTGACGCTATTCGGCGTTTTTTTGCGGATCAGGCGATTGGAATCGGACGTATCAGCTTGTTATTCTTGGTAAATTTTGGTGCGCTGCTGTGGCTCAATTGGCGTCTGGCGCTGGTATCAATCATCGTAGTTCCTTTTTCCATTACGCTATCCGTAGTGTTCTTTGGCAGGGTATCCAAGGCTTATGAAAAGTATCAAGAACAGGATGCAGTACTCTCAAATCGACTTCAAGAGAATCTGGCCGGGGTTCGCGTAGTTAAAGCATTCGCCCGTCAGGCTTACGAAATTACCAAGTTTGATACCGAAAACTGGGAGAAGTACCTGCGCGGCAAGCGTCTTCTGCTGATGCATTCCAGCTACTGGCCCATATCTGACATTATGACTGGAATTCAAATGTTGTTGGGATTATCTGTTGGCGCGCTTATGGCAACCAATGGCACAATCACTATTGGAGAGTACATAACATATGCAGGACTGTTGATATGGATTCTTTGGCCAATCCGCAACCTTGGGCGATTAATTGTTCAAATGTCATCTGGGTTGGTTTCATTCGACCGGGTCATGACTGTGGTCAAGGAGCAGCGTGAGCCCCTCGATACCGGGGAATACATCCCCGAGAACCCGGTGGAAGGTGCCCTCGAATTCATAAATATCTCCTTCGCTTATGATGACGCCCCAGATGTGTCTGTCTTACAAGAAATCAGCTTCTCGGCTAAACCTGGGCAAGTGATAGCCTTATTAGGATCAACTGGCTCGGGAAAAACGACCTTAGCAAATTTGCTGCCTCGTTTTTACGAATACACAGGTGGAAAAATACTTCTTGATGGTGTTGAACTGAAGCGTTATCCTCGCAATTTTCTGCGCAGCCAAATTGGCACTGTCGAACAAGAACCTTTCCTCTTCTCGAGAACGATCGCCGAGAATATTACTTTCGGCAGCGACCGCGAAGTTACCCAAGAGGAAGTCGAAGAAGCTGCAAAGGCGGCAGCAATCCACAATTCGATCTTAACATTCCCTGATAAATACAATACATTGGTTGGAGAAAAAGGCGTTACGCTGTCAGGGGGACAAAAGCAGCGGGTGGCGATTGCCCGTACGATCATTAAGAATCCACGAATTCTCATCCTTGATGATGCCACCTCCTCAGTGGATTTGGAAACCGAAGCTGATATCCGGCAAGCGTTAGAAAACCTGATGGAAGACCGTACCACCTTCATAATCGCACACCGCATCCAATCGGTCATGAAAGCGGATTTGATCGTAGTTCTCGATAAAGGTCGCATCATTCAGATTGGCACCCATGAAGAACTCCTGGCTCAAGGTGGCGTTTACCAAAAAATCTATGATATTCAAACTCAGATAGAGGCTGAGTTAGAAGAAGAAATCGCCAATGCAGAGAAGGGGGTGTAGATTTGACTGACCAATATTTCGAAGAAGAAGAGTTTACCACCCAATTTACCGGAAAAACCACTCTACGAATTGTGCAGCTGGCCAAACCCCATTGGAAATGGGTGCTCGGTTTCGTGTTGATGATTACGCTGGTATCGGTTCTGGATTCATATTTCACTTTCCTCAGCGCCCTTATCATCGACGAAGCCATTTTGGGAGATGATATTGAAGCTCTGAAAAACATCATCATCCGTTATGGAATGCTGATCATAGTTCAAGCTGCTGGAGTTTTTGGATTCATTTACCTTGCCGGAATCTTGGGTGAGCGCATTCGTTATGATCTGCGAAAAAAAATGTTCTTTCATCTACAAGAACTATCACTTTCTTACTATAACGTTACACCAGTTGGCTGGATCATGTCTCGCGTGACCTCTGACTCTGAACGCGTGGCCGAACTTGTAACCTGGGGATTCTTAGATGTCACCTGGGGAATCATGAATATTGCTACGGCAGCATTTTTCATGCTGATGATCAACTGGCGGTTGGCTCTGATAGTATTCTTGGCTATTCCAGTTTTGATTGCTGTTGCTGTGCAGTTCAAAAAGAAAATCATCATCGAGTTCCGGGAAGTGCGCAAGATTAACTCCAAGATCACAGGAGCTTTCAACGAAACGATTACCGGAGTTCGAGTGATCAAAGCCTTTGGTAAAGAAGAAAGCAATATGCAGGAATTTGACGTGTTGACAGGTGATATGTATCGTGCCGGTTACAGGGCTGCCTGGCTGTCAGCAATATTTCTACCGGTAGTGATGTTGATCAGTTCGTTTGCGGTGGCGGCGATTATTTGGTTTGGAGGTTATCAAACACAGATTGGGAATATGAGTATTGGTGGAATTCAAGCTTTTGTCTCCTATGTTGTGTTCATGATTTGGCCGATTCAAGAAATGGCACGGGTTTATGCAGAGCTGCAGCGCGCCATAGCATCCGCGGAACGAATATTTTCTTTAGTCGATGCTGTTCCCGATATATCCGATAGACCTGATGCATTTGACCCTGGCAGCATCCAGGGCGATATCGTTTTTGACAACGTCAACTTCTACTATGAGGAAGACAAACCCATTCTGCAAAGTTTTAACTTGCACATCAAGCGCGGTGAGACAATCGCTTTAGTTGGACCGACTGGTGGCGGAAAAACTACGATCGTTAATTTATTATGCCGTTTCTTCGAACCCAAAGAAGGCGCGATCAGTATCGGAGGCCGCGATTACCAGGATATCGTTCTGCATGCGATCCAGTCTCGGATCGGCGTTGTTTTGCAAACACCTCACCTCTTCTCAGGCACCATTAGTGACAATATTCGCTATGGAAAACTGGATGCTACAGATGAAGAGATTGGAACCGCAGCCCAGCTCGCAGGTGCCCATGATTTCATCATAAAGCTCAACAAGGGTTACGATGATGAAGTTGGAGAGGGAGGTAATTTGCTTTCCGTAGGCCAGAAACAACTCATCAGCCTCGCGCGCGCGGTACTCCGGGAACCGGAAATTTTCATTATGGACGAAGCGACCAGTTCAGTGGATACGATAACAGAAGAACTTATTCAAAAAGGCATGGAGAACCTGATGGCAGATCGCACCAGTTTTGTGATCGCCCATCGTCTATCCACAATCAAAAAAGCTGACCGAATCTTGGTGATCAAAGATGGGAGTATCATCGAAGATGGTAACCACGCTGAACTTCTCCGCCAGCGTGGTCACTATTATCGTCTATACACTTCGCAGTTCCGCTCAAAACTCGAACAGGAATATGCACCACTGAAAATGGCGACTTCTGCAGCAGATTAAGGTGTTCAATGATTGCTGGCAGCTGCAAATTTGTTGGCATCTATCTACCGCTGGCAATCATTATGGCGGCATCCCGGACCATCCACCCACCCATGCCTTCTCCTACAGAGCATCCAGGTACGGGTAAACTGCAAAAGATTAATAATACTGTCTAGAATTCATTAATTACCGTTACACCTGTTCCCTCAAAATTATTCATATTTACTAGTTCGTTCAGCGATTCTTCGAGGGTAATTGTTTTCCCAACCAATTTTTCCGGGGATAACCTTCCGCTCTGGATCATTTCCAGCATCTGCGGATATCTGTAAGCCTGCATGCCATGGCTGCCAAGTATTTCCAATTCATTGGCGATAACCATATCCATCGGGATGGCCGGATGCTGGTGGTCCCCGACCATCAGGCCAACCTGTACATGCTTACCGCGCTTTCTCAAATTGGCAATTGAGTTATAACAGGTCGTCGGGCTGCCAAGTGCATCGATTGAAACATGAGCCCCGCCCCGGGTGATCTCTAACACGTTAGCGACCACATCCTCTGTTTCTGCTGCGTTGATGGTTGC
>JALHTN010000004.1 GCA_022865865.1 Anaerolineales bacterium | reverse complement strand
ATTGCCAGTAGGGGTTATTCCAAACATTTCACCTGTATGGGTCCCCGTATATGCAAGACTAACCCACACCTTATCCCCTTCAGCAATGATATCTTCAATAGTTTCATGCCAATCGGGAACTCCTTTGAGACCCATGTTCATTATTTGTTTGAGGCCTTCCAGACCTTGAATGTTATTGGCGTGGTCAACATAATCTGGTGCCACAAACTCATCTAATGAGTCTATGTTTCGCTTATTGTAGGCTTCAATAAATCCGCGAACAATCGCCTTATTCTCTTCCAATGACATTGTATATCTCCTTTTTCATTATTTTTTTTATCTTTAGCGAGGCTACACTGCTGGGTGCAGTCTGTGGCTGTCAATCACGACCGGCGATTGAAGGCTTCGGTGAGTGCGGGATAAAGGCCGCTCAGCGACGCCACAAGCACGGCTAATTTCAACGAGGCGAGCCATGTCAGGTCTGCGACAATCAGACCCTCTTCGACCGCTCCGGGGAACAGGTCGGGGACGACCCACGCCCACACGAACTTGAACACGACTATCGAAATGACAAAAGTCACGATGACTGTGACCAGAATGGTAACTCCCGAGGTCACCCCTTTAGTCACTCGTTTTTCTACCTCTTCTGCCATCTGTTTTTCAACTTCGTTTCTTGGCTCTTCCATTGTAGAATCCTCCTTTTGTAGTTTACACTTAATGTCTTGAGTATATTAATACCTCTTTGCATTCTTTCAAGTCCCTCTATCTCCAGATTTAGTCTCCATAAACCTTCTAATTTTAATCACTATGGAATGGCGGTCGGGTGCAGCGCTTTGTCAGGTTTTGTTTTTATATTCCAAGGTAACGAAGTCCCTATCCCTTCGGCATGGGTTATATTCAGGCAGATTCAAGAGCACGTTTTTCCCACTGTTCGACGTTTACACCTTTAATCAAGAGCCACAAGCACAATAACAATTCCGCCCAACCCGTAAACATGTTTATTGCTAAATCGAAATTGGGAAATAGGAAAAATGTGAAAAAATCTATCAAATAGCCAAAACATGAAATCATCAACAGGATGCCCAGAATCCTTGGAAGGAATCCTGACTTGAAAACTAAATAACCGAGGGGAAATAGCCAAAGACCCCAAAATATATATGCGATCATAATTCCAACCTCGTGCAAATCACGAAATAGGGTTACGAAAGCTTGCAACTGGTCCACCGGAAAAACTATCAAGTAGTCAGCACCGCTTAACAGTAATAAGGCAGCAAATAGGTTAAGCATATTGAGCATTGCGATGGGCACACTAACGAGAAATAATATCACCATAAGTAAAGCAAGGTTTTTGTTAACTGGTTTGAGTAACTTGTATAAAAGTAGAACCAATACAATAAAGACAACCTGGACGACGAGATCACCAACGATGCTGAGACGGAATATCGATTCAGAAGCTATAATGTTATTGGCTGTTGCTGCAGCATCTCCGGGTAATATGAGACTCTGGCGAAGGAATATAGCGAGGAATGACAAAATCCATGGGATTATATATAGGAGTCCCACAGCTCTTGCGGTCCTATTTGGGTTCATACTTTCTTTGGTGGTCATCGTTTTTTCTCCTTTATTTATATAATCGCGTTTTTGGAAATGGTAATTCCAGGATAACGTAGATGAAGAAAAAAACAATCACATCAACGATGTGATTTGAAGGGAAAAAGATGTGATTTTTGAGTGAAAAAGTGGATCCTACAGTATGCTCAGTTCTCTAGCTTTGGCAATCGCCTGTGAGCGTTTATGGACGTAAAGCTTGCTGTAGATGTTCTTGACATGAGTGCGAACCGTGTTCAGGCTGACCATGATATGAGCAGCAATCTCGTTATAGGTCAGGCCATCGGACATCAGTTGTAGGACTTCCAGCTCGCGGTCAGTGAGGGGTTCTGTCAGCGATGGCGTGGTAGGCACCTGATTACCAAAACCCTGCGTCAACGCTTGATCCAGAGATTTAGGCTGATCTTGGGCAGCAAAAGTTGACAACAATCGATTGACATAGGTGGGTGCTATGCCACGCTCGGCGGTTTCTCGGAGCAGGCTCAACATCGGCGAGCCTTCATCCACAAAAGTACGGATAAAGCCTCCCGGCTCTGCCAGTGCCAACGCGTCACCCAACAGTTGCGCAGCCTGCTCCTTTTCGCCATGCGCATGGAGCGCGACCGCCTGTAGAACCATAACCTTGAGCCGTTCATCCTCCAAACCCTTGGCCTCCACCTGCTGGCGCAATGGCTCCAGAACTGCCAGTGCTGCGGATGTCTCTCCCTGGGCCAAATGCACCCGGGCTCGACTAATGGGGAGTTCGTGCTTCTCAGCCAGATAAGCGGCTGCTGCCAGATCGCCCTGATGAAGCAAGGTAA
Source organism: Anaerolineales bacterium (assembly GCA_022865865.1). Next base: position 4,031 of record JALHTN010000004.1, on the reverse strand, counting down.
GCACTTGTGCAGCAGCCACCTCAGGAAACCTGTGCACGTAGTCATGTTGGCGCACAAATTGATCAGCCTCAGCTAAAATTGTGATCGCGCTGGCTGCATCTCCCCGGGCAAGTTTCAGGCGGGCGAGAAGTACCCCACTGAGAGCGGGTGTGTCAATACTTTCCACCTGCCGCGCCAGTTGTAGGCTCTGCTGCCCGTGCTGCTCGGCGGCATCCAGGTCATTCCATTCGTAGAGTATCCGGGCCAGGCATAAATACGTTCCGCAGGCAGCCGGCTGCGGATGTTCTCCAAACAGTTTCTGGCCACGCCGGTAGCTCTCAGCTGCCAGATAGAGCTGGTTTTCTGATTCCTGTATGTTGCCCAGGCCGGTTGTAGCCGCCAAGGTGGAGATGATATCTCCAGACGCCTGGCTGATAGAAATCACTTCGGTATAAGCCTGGCTGGCTGCGGCACGATCTCCTTGTAGCTGGTAAGCATACCCCAGCGTCCAGTTCGTGATAGTGCGGACAGGCAGGTTGTTGGGATCCAGATACTCCAGGGCACGGCGCGACTGAGCAATGATGTTTTCTAACTGGTGCTGACCGACGGCCATCATGGCCCGAATAGCGGCAATATGTCCAACAATGTCATTGGTCTTGTCGCCTGGCTCGGCACCCTGCAAGGCTGCTTCAGCAGCTTGCAGTTTCTGTTCGGCGCCGGCTTGTTGACCGGTTAAGTTTAACGCCGAAGCATACATCACCCACAACAAAGGGCTGGCATCCAATACCGTCGTTGGAAGCGAATCCATCCAGCTTAGGACAAGGGTCGCAGCGCCACGATATTGCAGTGGCACCCCACCTCCTGTAATCAAACGCTCGGCGCGCTCAATATCATTGGCAGCAGCAGCATGCTGAAACGCTTCAATATCAAAACCGTTGTTTTCATACCATTCACTGGTCCGTTTATGTAATACATCAACGTTCTCTACATCGATCCCGGAAGACGTAGATGCGCTCTGGTGCAATCGCTGGCGCAGCAAATCGGCAAAGAGATGGTGATATCTGTACCAGCGATGCTCATCATCTAAGGAAACGATGAACAAATTGGCGTGTTCTAACATTTCCAGGGTCTGCTGGCTATTTTCCTGGCCAGTAAGGGCATCACACAAGGAACCAGTCAATTGTTCTAGTATAGAAGTTTGCAGTAAGAATGACTGAATACTTTCAGATTGCTGATCCAGAACTTCTTCGATCAGATAATCCAACACCAGACGGTGGCTGCCGGTGAAAGAATCTATGAAGCTGGTGGTGTCATCGCGTTCTCGCATTGAAATTGCAGCCAGTTGCAAACCAGCAATCCAACCTTCGGTGCGGTTTTCCAGTGCTGCGATGTCTTCCGCGGATAAATCCATACCCATCACCTGGTTGAGAAATTCAGCGGCTTCAGGGGTGGTAAACCGCAAGTCGGTGGCGCGCAGTTCAGTCAATTGATCACGGGCGCGCAGACGAGAAAGTGGCAGAGCCGGATCCTCCCGAGTGGCGATGACCAGATGCATCTGTGGCGGTTCGTTTTTGAGTAAGAAGTTTAAGGCACTATGCACTGGTTGGGCTTCAATCAGATGGTAGTCATCAAGAACAACGAGAATTCTGTCAGGAATGGTTGCGATCTCATTGATGATGGGGGTCAGGATGATCTCGGTCGACGGCGACTTAGGCGATTGAAGCATACTCAGTGCCACTTTCCCAAAAGTAGCCTCAATCCCTTCGATCTGGTTCAAGGCGGAGATGAAATACGTCAGGAAACGAACTAGGTCGTTGTCGCCCTTGTCAAGTGAGAGCCACGCAACCCGATTTTCGATTTGGTTTTCTTTGTTAGCATCCAACCGCAAGTTGTCCAACCAGTCAGTCACCAATGTGGTCTTGCCAAAGCCTGCCGGGGCAGATATGAGAGTGAGTTTGCGGTGTAAGCCTTCCTTCAACCGCTCGATCAGGCGCGGGCGTGGGACGAGATCCGGTCGGGTGGGGGGGATAAAGAGTTTAGTGACCAAAATTGAGGAGGTCATAAACTGATTATATTCTAAATTACTTGACCTCCAGACAATTGACAGAAATCAGCGGCAAGCCAAGGGAGTAGAGCCGGGGCTAATCCCTGCTGATAAAAGCGCGCCATGCCAAAATTGTGATGCTCCCCATAAATAAACAACCGACAATAGCTGCACCGAGAATGCCCCAAAAAATACCTAACCCAGCCGATTTGAGCAGCCATATAGCGGTGTAAATGATCAATAACGGAACAACCGGTAGTTTACCCGGACGGATGAGGATAGTGATCAGTGCGGCAACCAGCAGCCAGCCGAGGTAATTGATCCAGGGGATACCGAAGTAACTGCCGGGATTATCCCAAACCCATATTTCCCAGGCAACCATCAGCGGATCCAGAAACAGATCCCAGGCTGTCATCGCCAGGGCACTTAAGCCAACGAAAGCGGGGAACTCCCAGCGAGGCTTGATCCGGTCTGCAATCGCTTGCGCGACCGCCCAGGAAGGCGGCAGCATCATCAACCAGCCGAGTGGAATCTGCAACGGGACATTGAGAATTTGGGGCTGCAGCGTATCCGTGTAGCTGTACGTGCCAAAGGGAATACCAGTGCGGCTGCCAACCACTTCAGCAGCCCAACTCAGGACCAGGATAGAACCTGCAACTCGCAGAGTGGCGGCGGCACCCCAAACCCCCCACAAGAGGGCGATAACGAGCCCTGCTGTGATACTTACCCCCACCGTAATCGCGCCAATCAGAGCTGCCCAGCCTGTTGACCAATCGGCAATGGGCAACGAAAGCATCATCAGCGCCCAAATGGTTAGGAAGGCTAATTGAATAGAATTGAGCTGGAGCAGTTGGTATCGTATTTTAATAAACACTGATCTATTTTAACCGTGTTCATCTCAATTCACAAACTCAGCATCCTGTCAGTATTCCCAAGCGAAAAATATAAGACCGGCTCGTGGTGGCATGCCGCACCCCATTTTCTGCGCGACAAAGAACGCTATTCCAGGAAATAAAACGCCCACGACTTTGATTGGCGTTGTATTGTTTTTATCGTTAGCCCCTGCAAGGATAAGTCCCTTACAGGACGCGGCCTGTCAAGACCAGGTTGCAGATCCCCACGCAAAGAATGTGGGGATTCAATTCGAGTCCAGCCGGGGTCACCTAAAATCACCCATCCCGAACTGTGCACCGTCGAGATGCAGTCCTTAGAAAAACGTATTTACAAACCATGGAAAGCGCTTATAACCAGCGGTGCGGGCCATTGTAATTAGTTTAAGAGGGGTATTTACAAATCTAGACGCGAGACGTTTACGTTTGAATAAGTACTTGGAAGCTTTCAAGATCTTGGAAAATAAGACTCATTCTCAATAAAACCAACAAAATTCAGGTCGGGCGACGATTAAATAGAAGGTCAAGTTTAATTGATATAATCATATAGCGTGATATTTTAAGTGATCAGCTCCAGTAAATTACATTATCCCCAGATTTTGTGTTGATAATGTTCTCTAGGAAGACTATATCCATCAAAGGAGACCAATATGAGACGCACTTTAGGTGGCTCCGGAATCGAAGTGAGTGCCCTGGGTATGGGGTGTTGGGCAATTGGCGGCCCATTCTGGTCCGGAGAGACCCCTCTCGGATGGGGGGAAGTAGATGACGAGGAGTCTAACCGAGCCATTCATGTCGCTCTGGATCGAGGAGTTAACTTCTTTGATACGGCCAATGTTTATGGCGCGGGCCACAGCGAATTGGTGCTCAGCCGCTCGATCGCCGGCCGCAGGTCGCAGGTTGTCATTGCCACGAAATTTAACGCCGTGTTCGACGAAACCACCCGTCAGGTGACGGGAGCGGACGCATCGCCGGAAGGAATCCGCAATGCCTGTGAAGAATCCCTTCGCCGCTTGAATACCGACTACATTGACTTGTATCAATTCCATGCCAATGATTACCCTGCAGAAAAAGCCGCGCCAGTCCGGGATACGCTTGAAAAGCTGGTGCAGGAAGGT
>JALHTN010000397.1 GCA_022865865.1 Anaerolineales bacterium | reverse complement strand
TTGCCTTGTGGGCTTCTCCCAGAGGATTATCTCCGCGTACATAATGCCATCCCCAAACCTGGATTCCGAGTTCCCGCAGTTTCCGGGCAACCGGTGGCACCAGGTCTACTCCTTCATATATATTGTAGGAATTTACCCCGTCGGCGATTTTGATCAGCACGTGTGTCAATTGTGCCTGGTGCGCCAAATCCGCAATCATCTGTGGATCGCCATTCTCACAGCTCGGTATTTTCCAGATAAAATAACCTTTTCCCTGGAGGGTTTTCATAGCAGAATTCGATTGCTCTACGGTTAGTAATGTCATTGGGGGCTGTTCAAAGCCTGTCTCATAATATCCATTACCGCATCTTGAATAGGCAGAAGCACCATTCCTCCACCTGGAGTTATCCAGTTTGAAACCTGTCCCCGGCCAATATAATAATGTTTAATTTTACTGGTGTCTCTAAGGCGAGCAGCCACCGGGATGAGGGTGATGATATCGCTCAGTTTTACGTTGGTAGTGACATTATCGACGTATATCTTGTATAACTCAGGTATCTTTGCGATCGTATACAGGCTGATCAGCTGATCGATAATGCCCTGCACCACCTCTTGCTGACGACGGTTGCGATCGAAATCGCTGGTGGATTTACGCGAGCGGGAGTAATAAAGCGCAGTACTCCCATCCAAGTGGTTGAGACCCGCTGGGATCGTGAACCATCCTCGGGCAGTGTATTCGCTGAGCGGTTGAGATGCGATTACATCGATACCTCCCAAGCTATCGACCACCTCAACAAATGACCAAAAGTTGATCAAAACGAAGAAGTCTGGCCGGACACCAAAATTAACTTCGAAAGTTTTCGCCATGGTCTCGAAACCGCCGCGGCCAAAAGCGGTGTTAATGCGGTTTGCAGCCCCGCCTGGAATGTTCACATAAAGATCACGCGGGAATGAGGTGATATTAATCGAGTTCTTGGCGGGGTTGATGGTTACCAGGAGAATGGTATCAGTTCTGAATCCACCGGTACCTTTTCGTTGGTCCGACCCTAAGACCAGGATATTGATCTGACCTTTGGGTTGCGGGATGATCCCTGTGGTTAATGAGTTGGAACCACTAAATGATCCCAGCGCTTGGTTGGGCACTGGAGTGGGTGGAACAGGGGTGGCTGTGGGAAAGTAGGTTGCTGTGGGGGGAAGAGGTTGGAAAGGAGTAGCAGTGGCGGTTGCATCCGTGGGATTATATAAGAAATCCTGGTTCATGCTCAGCGCAGCCGGTGCGGTGATTGGGGACATCGGGAAATTGCAGGCTGAGATTATGCCGAGCAACGCTAATAGGACGAAGGGAAGCTTTTTACGCATAAGAAAAAGATGAAGCCAGAATATCGATATCCTTTCAGGGCTGCAGAAGTCTCATTAAATCATCACGGTGAGGGATACGGGTAAGGAGGTGTGCGTTTAGAAATGTTGCTGTCGGTTGGTGTGGCAGTCGGGGCCAGCGTGCCAGTGGGTGCCGGGGGTTGTGTTGTTGGTGGAGGATATGTTGGGCTTACAATGGGCGCTGGTTGGTAAGGGACGTACAATTTTTGACCGCTGCGGATATTATCTGAGGTAAGGCAATTGGCGTATTTGAGCTGGCTAACCGTTGAATTGACCCGTTCTGCGATATTGAACAATGTATCTCCTGGCTGAACAACGTAGATCACCCAATTCGCAGGGGCACCGCATCTCACCGGAGTTGCAGTAGGTTGAATTGGAGGCAGGTACAGAATAGAACCAGGCATCAAACGGGATTCAGACAGGCAGTTTGCATCGGCCAACTCTTGGGGGGTGACACCAGTTGAAGCGGACAGTTTATTTAAAGTATCCCCGGTTTTAACTGTGTATGCAAACCATCCAGGGGGAGGGTCGCATACTGCGGACTCAGCGGATTGAGATTCAGTTCTTATCACAGTTGGGGATAAAGTCGGTGTGGGCAAGGGAGTTGTTGTTGGCATGGAGACGGAGGTTTCGGTGGGAGCCTCAGTTGGGGTGAGCTGGATGGAGGGTGTAGAGATGTCAATACTTTCAAGGGTTGGATAGGCTGCTATGGAGCTGGTTTGCGCGCCCTCTGTGAAAGCCAGGAGCATGCTGCCGAATACGATCACGATTGATATCCCAGCTGCAAAGGCACCTAGAAAAACACTGTTCAAACCAAATAATCCGTCTTTCACTCTGTTCGACCTTTTTCTTGACTATCGGAGGCTTTAATCACAGCCAGCTCATTCAACGCGTTTTGAAGATCGGATTGGAGCTGTTGGATTTGCTGTTCTATGGCCATATTAATCGACCGAATTTCATTTATCTCTTGATTGAGGTGCTCATTTTCATTCAAGATATTCTGTAAATTGGTATTGGATTGGGTGAGCTTCTCGGACTGGGTCAAGTATTGGTTCTTATATTCGAAAATTTCCATCAGGGATGCCGCGATATCCGCCAAGTAATTTTGGTCTGTTGCTGACCAGGAGTGTTCGGAGTCAGCTGATAAGAGCACTAAGGCTCTGTCAATGTCACCACTTCGAGTGGGAATGGGCGCGGATAACAATGAGCCAGAAATCGATATATTCAATACCTTTCCGAAACCATCGAGATCGGGGATATTTCCTTCAGCTGGAAGATGCAGAGGGCGTCCCTGACGCAATGATTCGGATAGAACGGGAACCAGCTGGCTGTCAAACGTCGCAGCACCCAAATTTTCTCCTCGCTTAAGGTCGTAACCACAGTAAAGGTTGATGTGTTTATTATTGTCGGGAGGCGAGATCAATAAACACCATTCGGCATGCAAGGCTCGGGAAACAATTGCCGTGACCGCCTGGCACACCTCCAGAGGATCTGATTTGGTGGCAATTGTTTTAATATTCTCATAGGTTGCAGGTTCAAGACCAGATGAGGTTTGCAGTTCCTGGTCACTTCCCCAGCTGAACCGGGTTGGGAGGGTCAGCAGCATGGGGAAAGCTGCGATCTGGGTTAACCGGATGACGCCAGGAAAATTACCGCTGGGTTGGGGATCGATCAAATAAACCACCAGACCCAGGAGCAGCAGGCTGAACATCCCCAACCCAAACCCGAAGCCATCCGGTCGACGAAGGATTAACAACAGGCCACCCCCAAAAGCAAGCGCCAGAGAGAAGCCTGCCCAAACTAAATCAGCAGTCGAGCCATTAAATGGAGAGTTTCCTGATTGGTTCAGCCACCACAATCCAGTAAGAACGGCCAGCAAAAGCATGATTAAGCTCAGAATCATGGTCGCGGAGTTCGCCCGGCGAGATCCCTGCGGGTAAACCCAGAGCCAGATCAAGATGATCAAGCTGAATGCATAAGCAGCCCGGTCAAGGACCGGCAGCCAGGCTTCGAAGACAGGAAAGAATTGAGCCAGACCAGCATCGATGATCAGTACAAACTGGACCAGCAGGAGCAACCCCAAGCCGATCACCATCCTGCGCCCCGCCTCCATTCCTGCTCGCTGCCATAAGGTTAGCGCACCCGGCAGGGCGCCAGCAATCGAAAATGTCAGCACCAGGTGGTATACCAGGTTGCCGGGAGGTACTGTCAGAAGGGTAATAATTTGCTCGTACAGTGATCCATCCATAAGCATGATTAATGGCGATTATAGCACGCTGGCAACCCCTGGGCAAAGGCCTAACAAGGTTGACAAAACTATGTTTCGGGGTAAAATAACTCGGCAAGCCGAAGTGGCGGAACAGGCAGACGCGCTACGTTCAGGGCGTAGTGAGCTTTACGCTCGTGTGGGTTCGACTCCCACCTTCGGCATTCAAATTAATTAATACTGATCCTCGTGGAACCTCACGGGGATTTTTCATTAATTTGTGGGGGCATGGTACTTGCATCAATCAAGAGGCTGAGGTAAGATGAAACTATGAAGCGGACCTGGCTTGGCTGGAAATATGCTCTGATCGTGATCGGTCTGGTTGTGTTAACCCTGTTGGTGATGGATTTTAATAACCGCATGGCTGAGCTGCGGCGCTTAAGTGACAGGAGAGAGGATGTCGCGGTCGAAGCAACTGATCTGATACAGACTCAGGTCTACTTGGAAACACAAATTGCCTATGCTACCTCAGAGGCGGCAGTAAATGAGTGGGCTTATGAGGAAGGGCACATGGTGCGCGAAGGTGAGAGCCTGGTTATCCCCTTGGAATACCCGGGATTCACTCCCGAAGTAACCATCATTCCAGCTGTGACCCCCGAACCTGAAAGCAATCTGCAAATCTGGCTTTCCCTTTTCTTAGAGTCCCGTTAATCCTGGGTGATCTCTCCTTGACCAATGCAATTGGGAGTGCTATAATCCACCCGCTCTACTAAGAGTATTAACGATGCGGGGTGGAGCAGTGGCAGCTCGTCGGGCTCATAACCCGAAGGTCAGAGGTTCGAATCCTCTCCCCGCTACTATCGATAAACCGCAGGTGATCATGCCTGCGGTTTTTTGGTTAAAGATGAAAGTTCAAGATTCGCACCAAATAAGGATAAATCGTACCCCGACGGTCCTTGTTTCTCTTTGTTATCCATGATACCAAGCCCAGCTGCTGAAAAAGGCCCCTAAAAGTACCTTACCTCGTTTAATACCTGGAAAAACCAGGTTTCGAACCTCAGACCTGGAGGTTATGGGCCCGACAAGGGTGATCCATGCGTTGAACGGACTGGTCAGGCATATATACTTTCGAGTAAAATATACCCAGAGGTCATTCCCCCAGTATGCCAGACCAGAATTCAATCCTGCTGCAAACTAAACTGCACCGCCCGCCGATCACCAGGAGATTGATCGTCCGTTCGCGGCTAATAGAGCAGCTCAATAGCAATATTAACCACCCACTAACCCTGGTCTGTGCGCCGGCTGGTTTTGGTAAAACCACCCTGGTATGCACCTGGCTTGAGCATATGGCTGTTGGTCAGGATGAGAATGCCACTTCCTTGCCTTCAGCGTGGCTTTCGCTGGATGAAAACGACAGCGACCTCAACCTCTTTCTGCGCTACTTCATTGTCGCACTGCGCACGATTTTTAGCGATGCTTGTGAGGAAACCCTGGCCTTGCTCCAGGGGCCGCAGCAACCACCCCAGACGAGCATCTACACCACGTTCATTAATGAGCTCGCAGCGCTTCCCGGAGAAGCTATTCTCGTGCTGGACGATTACCACTCCATCCGCGGGCAGGCGGTTCACGATCTGCTGAGTGAATTGGCACACCACTGGCCAGTACCGCTGCATCTGGTGCTGATCTCACGCATTAACCCGTCGTTACCACTGACTAGTTTACGAGCGAAGGGGATGCTCACCGAATTGCACAGCCAAGACCTGCGCTTTTCACCGCAGGAGACAGCTGACTACCTGAGTAAACTGAAATATTCTTCGCTGAGCCAGTCTGCCCTGCAAATCCTGGCTGAACGTTTCGAAGGCTGGCCCGCTGGTCTGCACCTGGCTGCCCTTTCTCTGAGTTTCGTTGACAGCCAAGAATCCGTTCTGGCTGCCTTATCCAGCGAGAATGCCAATATTACCGCATACCTCCTGGAAGAAGTGCTGATCCACCAGGAAACAGCGATCCAAACATTTTTGTTGAAGACTTCCATTCTGGATCGCTTCTGCGCTTCATTATGCGAAACTGTCGTTGGAGAGATCCACGGCGGTTGGAATGTGCGTGCCTGTTTGGATTGGATTGAACGCTCTGAGATGTTTGTTACACCCCTGGACGAACGCCGGGAATGGTACCGTTATCACCATTTATTCCAGGAATTGCTGCAGCAGAGAGCATCGACAGAGATGAGGCCTGACCAGGTGGCCGTCTTGCATCGCCAGGCTTCAGCCTGGTTCGATGAGCAGGGACTGCTCGATGAAGCTTTGCATCACGCCCTGGCAGCTGGCGACCTTGATCTGGCTGCGCGCTTGATGGTTGCTGGAATTCGCGATGTGATCAATCGCGAAGACCGGCCGACCCTGGAACGCTGGCTGCGATTGCTGCCAGAAGAAATAATCCAGCAACAACCAGGGCTGTTGATGATCAGGGCTTGGGAGGTGCAGTTCTCGTGGAGACTTGACCTGCAAGCACAGGTCCTCCAGCAGGTGGAAGAACTGTTGAATTCAGGTGCAGGCGCAGCTTTGCCGGCGGAGGAGCTGCAAATCTTGCGTGGGCAAATCCATGTGCTAAGAGCTCAGCATGCGTATTTCAACAACCAGCCAACGCTGGCAATCGACCTTTGCCAGCAGGTGTTGGCGCTCCTGCCTCTATCATGGACTTTCGTGCGCGGCGGGGCGATGCTTTTCCTGGGCATGTCCATGCAGGCCAGCGATCAGGCGCAGAAAGCCGAACAGCTGCTGCTTGCTGAATACGAGTCCTGCAGCGATAAGAATGATACCTATGCCTTGCTTCTCTTAAGATCACTGGCTTTTATCTACCTCAATACAGGCCAGCTTGATCAGGCCAGTAGAATAGCGCAGGTGCAGCTCCAGGGGGCAACCAACCGCAAGATCCAAATCATGCAGAACTGGGCTGACTGGTTTCTTGGGGTGTTGTGCTATAGTCGCAATGAGCTGGATGCTAGCGCACAGTACTTTGGTCAGATCGTCAAAAACCGCTATACAGCCCAGATATCAACATATCGCGACGCCGTTGCCGGCCTGGCGTTGATCCATCAGATCCACGGCGAGAGCACTGAGGCCTTTCAGATGGTGGAGTCGATCAGCAAGTTTGACCTGGAGCAGAGAGGCAGCGAAGACGAGCGGACAAGCTCCCTGCGCGCCAGGCTGCTGCTCATGCAAGGGGACATGGAAGGCCCCGGTCACTGGGCTGACGCTTTCACCGTTCCACCGCCAGACCAGCCGTTTGTGTGGCTGGAAGAACCACGGGTAACGCGGGCGCGCGTCCTGGTGGCCAGGGGAAAGGAAGCCGATTTGCAGCTAGCGCTGCAAATCCTTGATACTCTGGAAGACATCGCCGAGCGGACCTATAACACCCGCTACAAGATCGAGATGCTGGCATTGCGCGCCCTGGCGCTGCATGCCCAGGGGGAAACCAGCGCGGCCTATGCCGTTCTGAAGCAGGCGCTGGACCTTGGGCGACCGGGATGCTTCATCCGGGTTTTTGTTGATCTGGGGGTACCCATGCGGGCGATGCTTCAGCGACTTGTCGAGCAAGAACATACCGTGGTGATGATTCGCCGCATCCTGGCGGCATTTCAAGAGGATGATAGTTATCTGCATAGCAGCGCGCACCATCCATCCCTCGGGAATTCGACATTGGTTGAACCCCTGACCCCGCGAGAGCGCGAGGTCCTGCTCTTATTGCGGGGGCCGATGAGCATCAAAGAGATCGCTCTTAAACTCAATATTTCCTATGCGACTGCCAAACGCCACACGATCAACATATACGGCAAGCTGGGCGTCAACCAGCGCGGGAAAGCTGTGGCTAGAGCAGAAGAATTGAACATTCTTCCCCCACGCTAACCTCACTTCCCTCCCTAAAACCCTATCCTTCTACACCTCATATACACCTCAAATACACCTTTAGGTGGTTTTTTTTCGCGAGAAGATCATCTATGATCAGTTCATGTATGGTTTGGCGTCAAGGAAACAAATCCCCTTCGATTGCCCCGGCACCTACCAGATTGTTGTGCAAGGACGGATCGATCCAAATTGGTCAGATCGTCTGGAAGGCATGACGACCTATCAGGCCACGGCGGAGGAAATCCCCCCGATCACAACCCTGGAGGGCGAATTGAGCGACCAGGCTGCCCTGGCCGGTGTGCTCAACACTCTCTATGAGCTTCATCTAATAGTAATTTTAGTGAAGCGTCTGGAAATTTGATGATAATATGCGGAAACCGGTATATTCGAAATCGAACCGCACATAACGAACCTAAATTTCGGGTTGACATGTCCAGGAGTTAATAAAGGAGAATTAGCAATGCCAGGCAGACGACAAGAACGACGAGATGACCGCCAGCTCGGGCGACCGGGCGGCGGGGGTAAGCGCTACCAGATGCGCCAGAAGATGGTAACCATTGGCGACGACTTCTGGATCGAGAATGAACAAGGTCAGAAGGTATTCAAGATCGATGGCAAGGCGCTGCGGGTGCGCTCGACCTTTGTCTTCGAAGACGCGCACGGCAGCGAGTTGGCCAAGATCCAGGAACGCAAGCTGCGCGTCAAAGACAGCATGGAGATCGAAGGACCAAAGGGCGAGAATCTCGCCACGGTCAAAAAAGCCCTGATCACCCCCGTTCGAGAACGCTGGGTGGTCAAAATCAAAGGCGGGCAAGACCTGGAGGTGAAAGGAAACATATTAGACCACGAGTACACGATCGGCGAAGGCCGCGATAAGGTGGCCGAAGTCTCTAAAAAATGGTTCCGCCTGCGCGATAGCTACGGGGTTGCGATCGATCCTGGCCAGGATGACATCATTATCCTGGCAGTGGCGGTTTGCATCGACGAAATGTCTCACGAAGGCCGCTGAGCGAATGATGTGGGAAGGGCAAATCTTGGAGGCCGCCCTCCCACCAACTGTGTAGGACGAATTTTATTATGGCGAAAGGAGAAATACAATGACTTACGGCCCAATAGATTTTCTGGCCCTTGAATTCAAAACCGACCAGCTAACCGGTGAGAGCTTACCCGAATTGCTCAAGCTGGTCGAGAACAAAATCATCCGGGTGATCGATCTGGTCATCATCGTGAAGGATCAGGATGGGGATGTTAAGGTGCTCGAGATTGAAGAGCTGGCTCCCAATATGCTGGCTTTCTTCGATCCGCTGGAAGTGGAAATCAGCGGCATCATCCAGGTCGAAGATATCGAGTTTATCGCTGAGGCGATGGAAGATAACACCACTGCCGCTTTACTGTTATTTGAAAACCTGTGGGCGATCAAGTTTGGTGAAGCTGTAACCCGTGCCAGCGGCCGGATGGTGATGTATGACCGCATCCCCTTCGAGGTGGTGAATGAAACGCTGGAAGTATTTGCCCAGGCTGAAGCATAGCCGGGATTGAGTCCCTACCTAAACAAAAGATCAGGAGGTTGAAATGCCTAGAGCCAGAAGAAGAATGCGTAGAAGAAGGGTGGCGACCGTTGCTGTAGGAACAGCAGTCGTGGCGGGAACCGCCGGCGCGGTACACCACCACCAGAACCAGAAGTATGCGCAGCAAGATGCTGATGCGCAGCAAGAGTATGATCAGGCTTATGAGCAGGGCGCAGCTGACACGCAGGAGCAGTATGCGCCACCACCGGAGCAGTACGCAGCTCCGCTTGAGCAGGCTCCTGCGGCAGATCTGACTGCCCAACTCCAGCAGCTCGCCCAGCTTCATGATTCAGGTGTGCTGACCGATGAAGAGTTTGCCGCTGCCAAGAGTAAACTGCTGTAAGCTGATCGTTGACGCAGCGAAGATAGCCAGAAAACATGAAGGAAATCATCATGGTAGAACGCGAACCCTGCGTTTCGTACGCAAATCGCGAGCCGCCAGTCCCTGAATCTTAGAAAGGAGGTAGGTCAGAACTAAAAATAAAAAGCGCACGGAGATAAACACAACCAGATCATCCAGGCGGCCGGATCTGGATTAAAATCAACTCGTCATCACGGCCGGTCAGGCGATGAGCAACAGGATGAATCAAAAAAACCAATTGTGACCGAGGAAGCAAAAGATATGAGCAGTCAACCGACTGCCTGCTTTCCCTGGAAACTCATAAATACAAGGAGAAATAAGACATGGGTACAATGACGATCAAAGGCAAGACAATGCGTTCCGTCGATGTAGATTGGAACGAGTTCTACTACACCAACTGCCCGTTGATATCCCCCAGTAACGTCGACCAGGAGCTCGGTTGGGTGAGGGCAGAGCTTAAGAAGATCGGCATCACATACAAATACTTGCGTTCCACCATCGAGAACGACTGGTATCCCCACTACGTTCACAACCTCGACAACCTGATGCGTTATGGCGGGAGCGCCCCGGCCATCCACACCCAGGCCGACATCCGCCGCACCCGGCTCATTGGCGCGACGCATGTCTACGAAGGCGGCTGTATGCTGGTGCGCTCCAGGGACGATATCTATCGCATGACGGATCTGAAGGGCAAGAAGATCGGCCTCTCGAAGAGTCTGAACGTCATTAAGAACGACTGGTGGCGTTTCCAGGAGGAACAAGGCATCGAGCTGATGCTCCGAATGAACGGCATGACCCGCGACGACGTAGAGATCGTCGATTTCCCGTACCCGGATGACTGGTACGACCTTCCTGCGATGCTCGCCCCGATTGAGAATCCTTCGGAGCTATGGCTCAAGCGCGACATCAAGAACGACCTGGGGTTCCGCCCGCTGGAGACACCTCTTCTCGAAGGCAAAATAGATGCGATTTACACGCAAAGCAAGGTCTTCCAGCACCTCCAGGAGCAGACGAGCAAGGTCAAGGCCATCGAGAACCTGGCCAACTATCCGGACTGGACCCTGCAAGGGGCCAACGTCCCGGCGACCATGACGGTTTCTGATGTGGCCTGCGAAGAGCACCCCGAGGTCATCGTCGCGCTAATGAAGGCTATGATCAAAGTGGGACGCTGGGCCAACGAGCACAAGCACGCTGCAGCGGTCATCCTCAACAAGGGAACCTATTATTTGGATGCCGAGGATACATATGAAGGCATCAAACTCGTCGACATGGTGCCCAGCCTGTCGCCCTACAACCTGGAAGCCCTGCAGATCAACAAGGACTTTATGTTGAGCCACGGCTATATCGAGAACGACTTCGATGTGTTTGAGTGGTCCGCGCCAGAATTCCTGGAGAAGGCAGCAGCCGAGTTGCTCGAGGAAGAGTGGAAGATACGCAGCAAGGCCAGGATTCCCCAGCCGACAACGCTAGAAGAAGCGATGACGGCGCGGCTAGGGTAGTCGAGAGAAAGCCTACCAGAATATTTATTGCTGTGGTGTATGGAAGTCCTGCCCATACACCACAGCTGAGTGTAAGGAGATCAGCAAATGACCAATGAAGCGATATCTGCCAAATCGCCTGCCTTCGAGATACCCGAATCAAACAAAACGGCGCTGGGGCTTTATGTGACGCCCAAAGAGGCTTACACCATGTGGGAGGCGGACCCCGAGGGGGTCAACATCCTGGACGTGCGCACCTTTGAGGAGTATACCTTTGTCGGTCACTTGGAAATGGCATATAATGTCCCCTTTGTCTTTCCCAAGTACGACCCCAAAGGTCCCTCCCTGCCCGGCAGGCCGCCAGGTTGCTATGGGGAGCTCAACCCCGATTTTATCCCGTCCGTGCAGGAGCTGTACGCTCCTACCGACACGATCCTGGTGTACTGCGCCACCGGCGGCCGCGGCGCGATGGCAGTCAATATGCTGGCACAGGCCGGTTTTCTCAATGTCTATAACATCGTCACCGGTCTGGAAGGTGACCGTGTGGACGACCTGGGGAGCGTTTACCACGGCAAGCATTTGCGCAACGGCTGGAAGAACGCCGGGTTGCCCTGGGGGTACGGTTTCCATCCGGATCTGATGTGGGTCGATCCTGATCCTACGAACTAGATTCCGGACCCGGCTACCGCATCGTCATGGGGCGTCTGTAAGTTGAGGTTGTCCCATCGCGGCGATTAAAATCAGCAGACCGCAAAGTAGATGACGCAAGCTTCCTGAAGGAGGCGGACTCGAGGTAGAGGGTTTGCGGCTAGGGTAGTCGGGATACATCTCAAATTAAAGGGTATTTCGCAAAGCAAGATTGAGTTGTAAATAGGCGCCAAACGACCAACCCTGGCGTTTGGCGCCCACTCGAAACTAAAGTGAAAATAATCAAAAAGGAAAAGGTAAAATGAATACTGTCGAAATATCCACCTCGCATTCAAGTCACCAGGTACCTGAGGAAAAACTGACCAGCCTGGGGCTTTATGTAACCGCCCGGGAAGCTTACGAAATGTGGAAATCCGATCCTGAGCGGATCAAAGTGCTTGACGTGCGCACCTTCGAAGAATACGTATTGATCGGCCATGCGGAAATGGCGGCGAATGTTCCCCTTGCCTTCCCCAGCTACACATGGGATGTCGGTAAGGGAAATTATTCTGTGGTGGTCAATACAGATTTCATCGCTCACGTGCAAGCGCGTTTCAAGCCGGAGGATACGATCCTGGTCATGTGCCGGTCGGGCGGTCGCAGTGCTATGGCGGTTAATGCGCTTGCCAAGGCTGGCTTTACGAAGGTGCACAACATCATCGATGGTTTTGAAGGCGATAAAGTGGAAGATCCCGAAAGCATCTATCATGGAATGCGAATGCGGAATGGCTGGAAGATTTCCGTTCCATGGACTTACCATCTTGATCCCCAGCTGGTCTGGCTTCCTTCTGAAGTGGAACTGAACACCCTGCGCGATACCCTGGACCTGTGATCTCGATCTGGAATGGATGTGGCCTACCAACGGTTTATAGATCACATTAATTAGCGCGCCATGAGCGGCTGGTGATACGGCATGTCCAGCACGCGAATGGTGCACCTAAGGGAAACCTGCGGGGTTTTCTTAACCGTATTGAATCGTGCAAGCCCCTATCGGGCTTGCAATGCGCAAATCAAGTACAACCCGCGGTTCGCGGGCAGGAGACAAAATATGACCCTAAATGAGTTTTTTTCAGCCATCGCGGCCTTGTCCGGTTTATTATTTGTCGTCGGCAGCATGCTGGCGACGGGATTGAGTCTGACCGTGGCTCAGATTCTCCAACCCTTGAAAAACGCACGCCTGGTGGTCCTGGCGCTGCTGGCAAACTTTTTGCTGGTGCCGCTGCTTGCCTACGGGATCACCCTGGTGATCCCGCTCGACGAGACGCTGCAGATCGGGCTGATCGTGCTGTCTACTGTAGCGGGTGCGCCATTCCTGGTCAAAGAGGTGCAGGCTGCGCAAGGAGACCTCTCCCTGGGCGTTGGGCTGATGTTCCTGCTGATGGTCGTGACCATCTTTTACGTGCCGATTGTCCTGCCCCTGCTGTTGCCGGGCGCGGCGGTGAATGGCTGGGATATTGCCAAGTCACTGATCATGACCATGCTCATCCCCATCGTGCTCGGCCTTATGTACAGGTCGCACTCGGTCGAGGGTGCCCAGCACTGGGCGCTGGTGATGAACAAGGTGTCCGGTGTTGCGCTGCTCCTCTTGCTGGTGACCGGGCTGGGGTTGAACATCTCCAATATCATCGACCTGATCGGATCGAACGGCTTCCTGGCATTGGTTATTTTCGTCGTCGGATCGCTGTTAATTGGGTTCGTCATGGGTGGCCGTGATGCGGCCATCCGCAGCGTGCTGGGACTGGGTACGGCACAGCGCAACGTGGCTGCTGCCATCCTGGTCACCAGCCTTAATTTTTCCGGCACAATGACGCTCCCGTTTGTGCTGGTGGCTTCCATCATCTTGCCGCTGATCTTGATCCCGACCGCGCGCTGGTTGGGCAAACGCAGCGAGGCAGCAGCAAGCGAGGCCGCAGCCTGATTGTGTTGTATTGGCTATTGTGCCCTTGAGCCCAATTGATGATAATAAGCTGAAATAACTATGGAGAATAAAAAACAACCGCAACCGAATCTCCTGCTTCGTTACCTGCCTATCATGAGCTGGCTGCCCAACTATCATCGCCCCTGGCTGCGCACTGATCTGATTGCTGGTTTAACGGTTGTGGCCTTATTGATCCCCGAGGGCATGGCCTACGCCCAGATCGCCGGGGTGCCGCCCCAGACCGCCTTCTATGCGGCGACGATGGCGGGCGCGCTCGTGGCAGCATTGAAGGCGCCACTGTTTGCGGCACTCTTTACGCTGGTGCTGGTGCAGAAAGAGACCGCGCCCGTGATTGCCGTGGCCGTGGTTGTAAGCGCCTTGCTGACCGCGCTGCTGGCACTGCGCGCCGCTCGCCGCCTCGCAAGCCAGACGGAATCTCTCCCGGCTACAGAGTAACGCAAAATATACAGAGGATGAGGAATGAATAATCCAACCCCGCCTTCCAACGGCATTGCACGATTCATTCCCGGTCTCGCCCTCTTTAGTGGCGTGAATCCCGCGCAGCTGCGCACTGAACTCATTGTGGCGGTCACCGTCTTCGCGGTGCTCGTGCCGTCGGCGATGGCCTATGGCGATCTCGCCGGCGTCACTCCCGTCGCGGGGCTGTATGTTGCCCTCGGCGCGATGGTGATGTACGCCCTCTTTGGCACCTCCAAACAGCTTGTCACGGGGCCGGAAGCGACGACTGCCATCATGACCGCCGCGGCCATTGCTCCACTGGCAGGTGGCGACCCCCTGCGTTATGCCGCCCTGGCCGCACTGGCCGCCATCCTGGTCGGCGTCCTGGCGCTGCTCGCCCGCCTGGCGCGGCTGGGGTTCATCACCGACTTTTTGTCCAAGCCGATTCTGGTCGGCTACATATTTGGCACGACGTTGATTGTCATCGGCAGCCAATTGGGTAAGATGTTCGGCATCAAGCTCGAGAGCGACCAATTCTTCCGGCAGGTTTTTGAACTCATCAGCCGCCTCGAAGAAGCGCACCTGATCACCGTCGCCATTGGCGCCGTCAGCATGGCTGTACTGTTCACCATACGTCGCGTGAATCGTAAGCTGCCCGGCCCGCTGATCGTTGTTGTCTTTGCTATTGTCCTCTCTGCCGTGTTTGACCTGCAGGCCAATGGCGTGGCGATCGTCGGCGCGGTGCCGGCTGGACTGCCGCAGCTGACGATCCCGGCGGTCAGCCTTCAAGATATCTTTGCACTTCTGCCCGCCGCCCTGGCACTCACGATCCTGATCTACGCCGATGAAGTCCTCACGGCGCGCGTCTTTGCGGCGAGACAAGGCCAGAAGATTGACGCCAATCAAGAATTCGTTGCCATCGGCATGGCCAATATCGGGGCTGGTTTCCTGGCAGGATTTCCCGCTGCGACCAGCGCCTCGCGCACAACCGTCGCCGATCAGATGGGCGGCAAATCGCAGTGGGTTGGACTTATTGCTGCAGCACTTATCATCATCTTCCTGCTCTTTTTCACACCGCTGCTGGCGCCGCTGCCCACCGTCGTGTTGGGCGCCATCATTATCATCGCCTCATTCGGGTTGCTTGACGTGGCAACGTTTCGCTTATTACGGCGTGTGAATCACGCCGAGTTTTGGCTGGCGGTAGTGACCGCGTTCGGTGTGCTCACCGTGGGCATCCTGCAGGGCATCCTCGTGGCAGTGATGCTGTCGCTGATCAACGTCATCTATCACATCTCGCGACCGCACGATGCGCTGCTGGACGATGTGGACGCGGCTGGCGGCACGGTGTATCGCGGCGTCGCCGACAAAGAGACGGCGCTGACCGAGCCGGGACTGATCGTGTATCGTTTTGATGCGCCGCTGGTGTTTGCCAACGCGGCGTTTTTTAGCGAGCGACTGGAAGAACTTGTCGCCAATGCCGGCGCGGGATTGAAATGTGTCATTTTCGACGCGGAAGCGATCAGTGATTTCGATTCGACGGCGGCGGAGGCTCTGGAGAATCTGGATGCGGACCTGGAGCGACTCGGCGTTGAATTGTGGATTGCGCGTGCGAATAAACCGCTGCGTGATCTCTTGCTGGTGACGGGACTGACGACCCGCATCGGCAAGGAAAACATCTATCCATCGGTGCGCGCCGCGGTGACGGCGTATCACGCGCGCTTTAGTAGCACATAGACTCCCCGGTGAAACGTTTACCCAGATAGGAGGCAGCAATGACGGATGCACAAACCTTATCGACTCGCAGGAAGCTCAAAACACCGCGCGCCGCGGCAATTGCCGGAATTCTCTTCGCCTTGCTTTACGGCGCGAGCCTGGCGCTCATCCGCATCTCGATTCCTGCAGACCCAGCGGTTGAAAGCGCCTGGCTGCAAACCAATTCAAGAACAGTTGCTCTGGCGTTGAACCTGATGCCTTACGCCGGGATCGCCTTTCTGTGGTTCATCGGTGTGATTCGCGACCGTCTCGGTGACCTGGAAGACCGCCTCTTTGCGACCGTATTCCTGGGCAGCGGCTTGCTGTTTCTGGCCTTAACCTTCGCCAGTGCAGCCCAGGCAGGCGGGCTGCTGAGCAGCTACATGATCGCACCGAGTACCCTGGTAGAAAGCGGCGTGTTCACCTATAGTCGAGCGGTGATGTATGAAACCATCAATGTGTACGCCATTCGCATGGCGGGAGTGTTCATGATCTCCCTGGGCACCATCTGGCTCCGCACCGGATTGATGCGGCGCGGTTGGGCTATTCTGACCTACGCCCTGGCGCTGGTGCTGCTGCTGAGCATCAGTTATTCCCTGTGGGTGACCCTGATCTTACCAATCTGGGTGCTGGTGGTCAGCGTTTACTTCCTGATCCTGAACCTCCGTGAACCAGGTATGGATGCATTGGACGAGAATTGATAGCGGGCATTGGATGCCCAAAACCTGCCATGAAAACCCGAAAAATGAGAAGAGTCTCAGCCCGTTACAGATGGGATCGCTTGAAGGTGAGCTTTTGGTTCGCCCCGCTGGTCATGTCCCTGGGAGCGATCCTGCTGGCCTGGGCGATGTATTGGGTAGATTTACGCATCCCCAATGAAACCTTGCAGGACACCCATCTCGTTCTCTCGAGCACTCGCGGTGAACTGCGCACTCTGCTGCTGGGCATAGCCACCACCACCCTGGCAACTGCTGGAGTGGTCTTCACACTGCTCACTCTGCCGCTTTCAACCGTAGCGGCGCAGTATGGCTCTCGCTTGCTGCGCGTCTTCCTGGGCGATCGCACCACCCAGCTCGTTCTGGGCATGTTTGTGGCTACATTTGTCTATTGTCTGGCAGCTGCTCTTTCCATCCCTCCGGTCGTGGTAGAACCACAAGGACCTCAAGTTACTACCACGGTTGGATTGCTCTTGATGCTGGGGAGCTTTTCCTCGCTGATCTTGCTCGTCCAGCATATCAGCACCATGCTGCAAGCCCCCAATATCGCCGCGGCGGCGGGTGCAGAACTGCGGGAGGTGGTCAGCGCGGAGATCCCGGATGAAGTCACCAGTGGCGATGATGGTGATGGCGGATTTGAAAACCGCCCCGGCAGCCTGGTGGAGACAGACGGCTATGCGGTGCAGGTGAGGAGGACCGGTTACATCCAGTACATCGATCCGGAGATCATGCTGACCCTGGCCCAGGAAAAGAACCTGGTCATCCGCCTGCTGCGCAAACCGGGTCAATTTATCCAGCGTGATATGGCTGTTGCCCTGGTCTGGCCCGCTGGTCTGGTTAATAAGGAACTGGATCGACAAATCCGTCACGCTTTCCAGATTGGAAACGGACGCACACCCACCCAGGATGTTGCCTATGCGGTCAACCAGCTGGTCGAAATGGCGGTACGCGCCATGTCTCCGGCGATCAATGACCCTTTCACAGCCATGACCTGCCTGGATTATATCGGTGAAGGTCTGGCGATGTTTATCCGGCAGGGTGAGAAAGGCTCTCGTTTCTACGACCTGGATGGCAGGTTATGCCTTATTTTGGAGCCGGTTACATTCGCAGAGCTGCTCAGCACCGCCTTCGATATGCTGCGCCATTGCAGCTGCGACAATGCCAGCCTCCTGCAGCACATGCTGGAGGTGATCGATGCTGTTGGCCAGGAGGCAGGTTCGCCCGAGGCGCGCCAGGAGCTGCTTCGTCACGTAAGTTTGATCCAGGCGGAAAGCCAGGCCGGCGCCTTGATCGAGCAGGACCGGCAGCGCATCCAGCGGCGCGGCGAGACCCTGCAAACGAAATTGGCCGAAATAAGTTTCGAAGGCGAACCATGAGCATCTGCGCACCGGTTTGTCATACCTGCAACAGTAACTATGCGCCGGGTAACGGCTATGCGATCAAGCTGGGGACCACCGCCATAGCCTTCTGTGGTGGGGTGTCGCTGGATCAACAATACCTGACCCTGCCTGTTGGCGGCGGTTTAGGTGGTCTGTTGGGCGGGTGATCGGAGGATCCAGACTATGAGCGATATAAAGGGAGATAAGATCATGAAGGACAGCGAAATACTCGGCAGTTCAGATTACATCCGGCTCGTACTGTGGATTGCCGTGATGGCCGTCCCGGTTGCATTGCTGACATTGATCTACCTGGTGTTATACAAAGGAGGCACGAGTCTGGTATGGGAGACATTTCCAGACACTTTGAACATCTCCCGACCGGTCTATACCATCATGGTCGCCACGCTCGGCGGGCTGCTGGTTGGCCTGGGCCTGCGCTATCTTGGAGTGCGGCACGGAGAGTCGCTTCAGAAGGAAATGGAATCAGGGCGGGTGCCGTATAGCGGTGTGCCGGGTTTAGTAGTGACGGCGCTGGTCGGATTGATCAGCGGCGCCAGCCTGGGTCCGGAGGGTCCTCTGGGGCACATGGGTGCAGCCTTTGGAAGCTGGTTTTCACAGCGCCTCAACCTGTCCCTGGAAAAGTCGCGCATCATGACTCTATCCGGCATTGCGGCGGCATTTGGCGGTTTTTTGGGGACACCTCTTGGTGGGGCATTCATGTCCATGGAATTCACCGGCTCGCTGACCTATCCGATCTACGCCAACATGATCGCCGCTACTGTGGCCGCGCTGATTGGCGCACAGGTAGTGTTCAATCTCACCGCGATCTTGCCAAATCTAGCCCTGCCCTTCCCGCCCTATGACGGCTTTTTGTGGGTGCATCTGCTGTACGCAGTGATTTTAGGCCTGGTGGGCCTGGGGATGGCCTTCCTGTTCAAAATCATCTACCAAACCGTCACCCGCCTGGTAAAGCCGTTAGACCGCAACCCCCTGCTGAAACCGGTGGTTGGTGGGTTGATCTTTGGACTGGTCGGCGCCTGGCTTCCGCTGACGCTGCATTCCGGCGAAGCAGAACTGGAGACGATCCTTGTGGAAGGCGCACAGATCGGCGCTGCCATGCTGCTGCTGCTGGCGATTTTCAAGCTCTTCACCCTGAGCATCTGCCTGAGCAGCGGGTTTCCGGGTGGCTTTGTGTTCCCGCTGTTGTTTTCCGCCGGATCGTTGGGCTATGGTATTCACCTGGTCTTCCCGTTCATCCCGCTCAGCGTGGCGATCGTGGGCATGATGGCAGGCATTGGCGGAGCGATCATGCGCATGCCGTTCACGGTGATCCTGCTCATGCTGATGTTGAGCAACCCTGCTTTGATGCCTATCAGCACGATAGCTGCCTTCACTGGTTTCTTGAGCGCCACTCTCCTGGAAGCGGGTAACGCCCGGCGGGCCATGTACCAGGCATCCGAAAAGAGAAGAGATGTGTATCTTTCGTCGAAACCCAAAGCCGGTGGCTGAGTTTCGGAATGGACCCGCAATAAATGGAGCTATGATGAAATGAATAATCAATCTGGTCGGTTAGTGATTTACATGGTTGGTCTCGCCAGCATCTTTGTGATTCTGTTCGGAATCCGCGGGACAGCATCGATCATCAACCCAATCTTGCTGGCGGTGGTGATTACCATCACCGTGCTGCCCATCCCAGGCCGGCTCACCAAGAAAGGTATGCCCGGTTGGCTGGCGCTGGTACTGACCATCCTGGCGGTGGTGTTGTTATTGGGGCTGGTCATCTTTACCGTCTTTTTCTCGGTCACCAAGCTGTCCACCGAACTGCCCGCTTACATGGCCGAAGCTGCGGTCACCGCCACTGAGGAAATGCCCCCCGAGGCAACCACACCTGAAACCGCGAGCCAATTAACCATCCAATTTGGTCCGGTTGCTCAAGGTGTGATTACATCTGTTCTGGACCTGCTGGTCCAATTTGGGATGGCCTTGTTCATTTTCTTTTTCATGATCAGCGCGGCGATGGCACTTCCAGGAGCGGTGCGCATGGGCCTGGACCCGCGGGCACCGATAATCAGCCGGATCAGCACGCTTACCGGGGATGTCCGCCGTTATTTAACCATCCTGACCGGGATCAACTTCCTGGTGGGGTTCGGCAATACCATCTTTCTGTTGATCCTGGGAGTGGATTACGCCCTGCTGTGGGGATTGCTGGCCTGGTTCATGGGCTACATCCCCTCGATCGGTTTCATCATTGCTTTGATTCCCCCGGTTCTTATGGCTTATGCCCAGTATGGCCTGCAGACCGCGCTGATTGTGCTGGTCGGGTATATTTTGATCAATGGCGGCGTACAGAATTTCATCCAGCCCAAGATCATGGGGCAGAGATTGAAGATCTCGCCGGTCGTGGTGTTTGTGGGACTTTTCATATGGGGGTATCTGCTGGGTGGGATTGGTGCACTCCTGGCGGTGCCGCTCACGCTGCTGGTCCTGACACTCATGGAGAATTTCGAAGGCACACGCCCCCTGGCGATCCTGATGCGCTACACGGGCGAGGAGAAAAAGGAAGAAAGGCAAGAGGCGGCAAAACATGTGAAGGGCTTATGGGGAAAAGTGAAGGGACCTTTCGGTTCCCACCGTGAGTCGGAAGATGTGCCCTGAATTCCTGATCTGGTATGCCAGGTACTTCTCTTTCAATTGCCAAGACTTTCATAGATAACCACTCACACTCTCAAGATATGATTGCGTAATCCTAAAGATAGCAGTGTTACCAGAATACCTGGTCATTTTCTCAAACGGTCAGGATAAAGCATTGTTGATGATATTTACGAGCTTCAGCATCAGGCGAACGGGGCGTGCTTGATTATCTACTTGATTGAGCGTACCCCCGATTAGTAAACCCCCCATATCACTTTTGAACAGGAAGGCGCTTGTTGCGCCGGAATGACCGATCAGTTCAGGGCTTGCAGTAAAGGGAGAAAAGATTTTCGGCATCCTAAGGCGCATCAAACCGAGCCCATACTGCAGCGGAAAGAAAATCTTCCTCCAATTTTTCATCCGTTCCAAGGTTGAAGGATCGGTAAACAATTTGCCATCCATGAAAAATCGAAGAAACATGAGACTATTATTCAATGTCGAAACCATACCGCCATCAGGTCCAAATGAGGTCATTGCCTGATCAAGGTAGAAAGGGGTTGTTTTGTAATAGATGCTCGCAGGGTGGATTCCTGCAGCTGCTT
>JALHTN010000396.1 GCA_022865865.1 Anaerolineales bacterium | reverse complement strand
TGGTTTTATGGGCATGCCCACCATGGGCTCAACCGCACCTGCCGTGCCTGGGGGAGCGCTAACGATCGGCAATGCAGAAGCCGTCAGCGCCATGGTCTTGATGCAGCTGGTTGCTCCCGGCGCACCTGTCTTCCAATCTATCCTGGTTTCAGGCATGGATCCCCAATCCGCAGATTATCTGGTTAGCCTGCCAGAAAAATATCTGTGCAATGTGGCTGCAGTTCAGATGGCTCACGATTGGGGAGTTCCAGCCCTTGGAGGCACCTTTGGTTTGAACCACGCCGAACCAGCCACCTGGCAGCTTGGTCGTGACAGCGTTTATACTGCCCTGATGTGTGCCTTAGCTGGCACCGATATTACAATCGGTTTAGGTATGTTGAAAGCTTCCACTTTGCTCATCCCCGAACAAATCATTTTCGACGATGAAATCTACCACACACACCGCATTCTCTCACAAGGGTTGAACACCAACCCTGAAGGAATCGCCCTCGATATTATTAAGAATGTAGGCCCCGGTGGGCATTTCTTATCTCAAAAGCATACTCGCGAACATATTCGTGATATCTGGATACCTGAACTGACCCATCCTCGCGTTGCTCCTGATGGAGAGAAAGAGGGGGATATTAGAAAAAGAGCGCGAGCGAAATTCGATCACATCCTTTTAGAACATGAACCAATACCATTAGAGGAGGTAGTCCAGCATGAAATTGATCTAATTTTAAGGAAAGCCGAAGAGGAAATTGGCAGATAATTGAACTACAATAAATCACAACGGGATACGAGGAGAAACTATTCGGTTGCCGCAATTTAATCAATTAAGGAGAGCCAGGAAATTATCGCTTAATCCTTACCATGAACAAACAAGGAGGCACAAATGACAGATGAGATGTACGCAAAATTAGCCCAGGCAGTGATCGATGGCGAACCCGAAGATGCAGAACGGCTGGCCAAGGAAGCCCTCGATCAGGGAATTGATCCACTTACCTGCATCAACGAGGGCCTAACCAAGGGCATCCAAAAAGTAGGCGAGTTATTTGCCAGTGGAGAGTATTTCCTGCCTGAGCTGATCATCGGCGCGGAAGCTATGAAACTGGCATTAGCCGTGCTGGAACCCGCCATGGTAGGCAACCAACAACGGGAAGTCGTCGGCCGGGTGGTGCTCGGTACTGTCGAAGGCGACATGCACGAAATTGGTAAGACGCTGGTTGGGACGATGCTGATAGCCAACGGGTTCCAGGTATTCGATATCGGTGTTGATAAGAGCGCCGCAGAATTCATCAAGACAGTGCAAGAGAATGATGCTGATATGGTCGGTGCTTCCGCGCTGTTGACGACAACCATGCTGCAGCAGAAGAATCTGATCGAAGCCCTGAAAGAAGCCGGTCTCCGCGATAAAGTAAAAGTGATGGTTGGTGGAGCACCTGTCACTGAAAGCTTTGCCTCTGAAATCGGCGCAGATGGTTATGCGGAGGATGCCATCTCAGCAGTTGATCTCGCCTTTCGACTGATTGATGCCCCAGCATAAACAAATAACATAGTTAACTGGTCAAACCCTAAAATTTCATAAGGAGGAAGAAATGATTAAGAAACGTAAATTCTGGTTGCTGATGGCAGTCATGCTCATCGCTTCATTTGCCTTGTTCGCTTGCTCACCTGCGGCGACTGAGGCACCTACTGAAGCCCCACCAGAAACAGCTCCAACTGAAGAAGGAGCCCCACCTCCGGAGGTTGAACCCACGGAAGCTCCACCAGAGGAAGTTGAACCACCTCCGGCTGAAGAACCATCCACCGTGATCATCTTAATCCCGGATGATCCTGTAGCCTTCAACGGTATCAATACCGATACCGGTTATGAGCAAATGGTAGGCGAACTAGTCATGCTCTCTGTGGCTGAAGTCGATCCCGATGGAAATATCTATCCAGAATTGGCTGCCGAGCTGCCCACGCTTGAAAATGGCGGCGTGGAATTCAATGAGGATACATGGACCATGGCTGTGACATGGAAACTGCGCGATGATGTCTTCTGGGCAGATGGCGAACAGGTCACCGTGGATGATGTGATCTTCACCTGGAATGTGATCGCCGAAGAGGCCTGGACGGAAGGCCTGGATTACACCGAATCCGTGGAGAAGATCGACGACTTCACCTTCAAAGTCAATTACTATGAAGGCTCCGTCTATCCCAACTACCTGCTGCAGTTTGGCGGTGAGAACTTCTTCGTATATCCCGAACACTACTGCGACGCCGAGCAGGGATTCTACGAGTGGGATTGTGACAACGAGCCTTTGAGCAGCGGACCGTTTATACTCGAAGAATGGGTCACAAACGATCACCTGACTTTTGTGCGCAACCCGAATTACTTTGAAGAGGGCAAGCCTGGGGTTGATCGAGTAATTGTGCAGATCGTCCCCGAACAGTCCGTGCGCGAAACGATCATGGTCGAGGGGGATGCCGACATCCACTACTGGCCTGGCGATGAAAGTAGTGAAGTCTATAAGGTAACCGATCATATCGATTTCAGGGTCTCACCAACTGATCGCTGGGTGATGAGATTGGTCCTCAACCTGGCAGCTAAAGGTGAAATGGACGCTGAAGCCGCGCCGCACCCATTCCTGTCTGATGTACGCGTAAGGCAGGCGATCCGCATGGCGATCGATGTGGATACTATCGTCAACGAGATCCATTATGGCAACGGCAGACCTACGTGGACCGAGTTCTTCCGCCCGCCCTACGAGTGTGATATTCCCAGGCCGTCTTTCGATCCAGAAGGTGCGGCTGCATTACTCGAAGAAGCTGGCTGGGTGGATACAGATGGGGATGGTGTCCGCGAGTGCCAGGGCTGCCCGAACGCCGAAGATGGCACACCGATGACCATGGAATTCGCGATTTACTCCGAGTATGGTGAAGCCCTAGTCTTGGCACAGCAATATATCGCTGAGAACCTTTCTGATATCGGTATCGCCACCGAACTGCTCTCTATCGAAGGTGCCATCATGTGGGCCCCTGCCGATGACGGCGGAACCGAATTGAGCAGCAACTTCGAACTCGACATGTGGGATGATGGTTATTCTGGCGTGGACCCAACCGACTTTCTCTGGTGGTTCTACTACTCCACTGCTACCGAGGAGGAAGGCGGTTACAACGTAGGGCATTATGTCAACGAGGACTTCGACGCCTGGTTAGACGAAGCCTACACGCTGGATGAGGAATACCGCAAGGAAGTATTCTGCGAGATCGCACAAATCCTCGATGAGGATCTGCCCTGGATTCTTCTTTACACTACCCTCGAAGTTCATGGCGTCAACACGCGCATGAACGAGGTCCAGCCTTCGTCCAACGATCCTCTGACCTGGAATGTAGCCGATTGGACAATTTCAGAATAGCGTGAGACTAACTCGCGAATTACTCGCATGAGCAACACAGGAGGCTGTCAAAAAAGAACATTATCTGATTGAACCACAGTAAATTCCAATCAGCTATGGAAGATCCTGGTTCTATTCAATTAGATGAAACTGTTTCACTGACAGCCTCCTGACTCTAAATCTTAACGTTTGCAGGTGATTTATGGGTGCTTATATCGTTCGACGACTCCTTCAAGCCATCCCCATGCTGCTGCTGATCAGCATCATCCTGTTTGCGCTGGTCAATATCGCTCCCGGGGGACCTTTATCCACCCAGAGCAGGTCAAAGCGCATTGATCCAGAGAAAAAAGAATCTATGAAGCGTTTATTTGGCCTCGATAAACCTCTCCCGGTCCAATATGTAGTCTGGCTGGTGGGAAATGACTGGATGCGCGTGGATGAGGATGGAGATGGGGTTACGGATGGCTACGGGACGCGCAAAGGCATTTTGCGAGGCGATTTTGGTTTTTCATACCGCAACCGCAACCCGGTTCTCGATGAAATCGCCGACCGAGTCTTCAACACGATGTATTTGATGACCATCACCCTGATAGTGGTAGCTATCGTGGCGATTCCGATCGGTATCTTGTCCGCCATCAAGCAGTACTCTACATTCGATATCACCGCTACCACGCTGTCCTTCATGGGACAGGCCATACCAGAATTCTGGTTGGGACTCATTTTAATTCTCATTTTTTATTCCTGGTTGGAAAATCCTTTTACCGGTGAAGCACTGCTGCCATCGGGGGGCATGTCTACCCTGGGAGCAGATTTCTCCATCTGGGATCGTATCAAGCACCTGATCCTGCCGGTCACGATGGGCATGGTGGGCTGGGTGGCCTGGTATTCACGTTTCCTGCGTTCCAGCATGCTGGAGGTCAAGAACCAGGAATACATCCGCACCGCGCGGGCAAAAGGCCAGCAGGA
>JALHTN010000395.1 GCA_022865865.1 Anaerolineales bacterium | reverse complement strand
CCCAGGCCAGCGAGTTTATCTTCACCAAGGAGGAGGGCCTTTCCGCTGAGATATCCCAGGCTGGAGCGAATGTATCAGGAGGGCAGAAACAGCGCCTGGCAATTGCGCGTGCGCTGGTTAAAAAACCACCCGTCTACATTTTTGACGATAGTTTTTCAGCCTTGGATTTCAAAACAGATTCAGCCCTGCGCAAAGCGCTCAAGCAAAAAACTGCTGACAGCACGGTGCTGATCGTCACCCAGCGCGTGGCAACCGTCAAAAACGCCGATCAAATTATTGTGCTTGACGAAGGGCGGGTAGTGGGCAAAGGGAAACATCAAGAATTAATGGACAGCTGCGAAACTTATCAAGAAATCGCTTTTTCGCAATTGAGCAAGGGGGAGCTAGAATGAGCATGAACAGTAGCAACACCTCATCGAATCAAAGACCTGCCGGAGGCTCCCCTCTGGGGAGACGAGGACCCATGGGGCATGGTGGTCCTATGGCTATGATGAGAGGTGATAAAGCGCGCGACTTCAAAGGCACCATGCGCAAATTAATCCAATACCTTGGCGCTTACAAATTCGCGATCGTGATCACACTTCTCTTCGCGGTAGCCTCCACCGCCTTCACTATTATTGGACCCAAAATATTGGGCAATGCAACCACCAAACTTTTCGAAGGTGTCATGGGACAGATTAGTGGAACTGGCTCAGGTATTGACTTTGAGTATATTGGTCGCACCTTACTGATCACATTGGCGTTGTATCTCAGTTCTGCTATGTTTGCGTTCATCCAGGGTTGGATCATGTCGAATATCTCGATGGACATCACCTACCGCTTCCGCAAAGATATCGCTGAGAAGATCAACCGCATGCCTTTCAAATATTTCGACAGCACACCCCAGGGAGAGGTGCTCTCACGCATCACCAACGATGTCGATACTGTCAGCCAGACGCTCAACCAGAGCTTGTCACAGATCGTCACATCCGTGGTGACCGTAATCGGTGTGCTGGTGATGATGTTATCTATCAGCTGGCAGATGACTCTGGTGGCACTGTTGATGATACCGCTCTCGATGGGTATCGTTCTCCTGGTTGTGCGCCAGTCGCAAAAATACTTCATGCAGCAGCAGGATTACCTGGGGCACATCAATGGACATGTTGAGGAGATGTTCGGTGGGCATCTCGTTATGAAAGCTTTCAATGGTGAAGCAGATAGTGTCGCGCGCTTCGTAGGGCTGAATGATGTCCTGTACAGCTCTGCCTGGAAATCCCAGTTTTTTTCAGGTTTGATGTTCCCGATCATGAATTTTGTCGGCAACCTGGGCTATGTCGCGGTCTGTATTCTAGGTGGCTACCTGGCTTCCCAAAACGCGATCACTGTTGGTGATATCCAGGCCTTTATCCAGTATATGCGCATGTTCACGCAGCCGATCACTCAGATTGCCAATATCTCCAATATTTTTCAACAAACTGCAGCTGCAGCAGAACGTGTATTTGAATTTTTAGCTGAAGATGAGCAAGTCCCCGACGTGGAAGAAGCCACCATGCCCGAAAATATTGAGGGTCATATCGTCTTCCAGAATGTACGTTTTGGCTATACCCCAGATAAAATTGTCATAAATGATTTCTCTGCTGATGTCAAGCCAGGACAAAAAATTGCCATTGTCGGCCCGACCGGTGCCGGGAAGACTACGATGGTTAAATTGCTGATGCGCTTCTACGATGTCAACGAAGGGGCGATCTTGATTGATGGTCAAAACATCAAAGATTTCAAGCGCGAGGATCTGCGCTGCATGTTCGGCATGGTGCTGCAGGATACCTGGCTGTATAACGATACGATCATGGAGAATATCCGCTATGGTATGCCTATTGCTGCAGATGAAGATGTGATTGCTGCTGCCAAGGCCGCTCACGTCGATCACTTTGTGCGCACCCTACCGGAAGGCTATAATCTGGTGCTTAACGAAGAGGCCACCAATATCTCTCAAGGTCAGAAGCAGCTGCTCACCATCGCCCGTGCCATCGTGATCGATCCCACGATGTTGATTCTGGATGAAGCTACCAGTTCAGTTGATACCCGCACCGAGGTGCTGATCCAGCAGGCCATGGATAACTTGATGAAAAACCGCACCAGCTTTATCATTGCCCACCGCCTTTCCACCATCCGCAATGCGGATTGGATCCTGGTGATGAACGAGGGTGACATTGTCGAGCAGGGCAAGCATGAGGAACTATTGACTCGCAAAGGCTTCTACGCCGATCTGTATAACAGCCAGTTCGAGTACGCAGAGATAAACTGATAACAGTTTTAATGGGTATTGGGATTCTATCTTCCAATAAGCTCGTATCATCTGTACGGGAAATGTATTTGGATATTCACAAATAATGCATCGTTACGCGGTATCCCTGGAGCGCTCCGAGGCACATAAGAGTTGAATCTACACAAGGAAAGAATATGATGTTTTCAAAAAGGAGAATCGGATTTGGTTTCATAATTTTCGGGGCAGTATTATTATTGCTCTACCAAATCTTCCAACCACAAATTATCCAGATTCTGGAGATTTATAT
>JALHTN010000051.1 GCA_022865865.1 Anaerolineales bacterium | reverse complement strand
TGCAATCAGCTCAATATCATTATATCCAAATGTTGACGTTCGTTGATCATCGGCTTATAATCTCTCTGCGCTGACAGGGGAAGTGCTGGAATTGGCAGACAGGCGTGACTTAGGATCACGTGCCGCAAGGCGTGAGGGTTCGACTCCCTCCTTCCCCACACCTTTTCATCCATTCATCCATTTGCTTATCAAACACAACTTGTATCACCCAACCTGGGATGCTGATACCTTCGGAAGTGTTATAATCACCGGGTTATTTAAGTTGCTCAGGGAGTAGAAATTGAACATTGAAACTGAATTTTTGGAAGATCAACAAATAAAGATAACTGTTGAGGTTGATGCCGATCAGTTGGAAGCTTCAAAGAGGAAAGCAGCCAAGAAGATCGCCCGGCGCATAAAAGTTCCGGGCTTTCGACCCGGAAAAGCACCCTACCAGGTGATTAGGCGGCAGATCGGTGATGAAGCACTATTGGAAGAAAGCCTTGAAATCTTGGTCAATGATATTTATCCCAAGGTGATTGAAGAGACGGAGATCGAGCCGTACGGCCCGGGAAATCTTGAAAATGTCGTAAGTCTTGATCCCATGACCCTGGAGTTTGTGATTCCGCTGATGGCGGAAGTCGAGATCGGTGATTACCAATCGATTCGGCTGCCTTACGAGCCGCCAGAAGTTACCGATCAAGATGTAGAAGCTGTTGAGCTGGATTTCCGCCAACGCCAAGCTATTGAAGAGTCTGTTGACCGTGAGGCAGGGGTTGGAGATCGTTTATCTTTACGGCTATCCGCAAAACGCTTCGAAGAAGACGAGGATAATGAAGATAGTTCTGAGGCTGATCTGATAGAAGAGCGATCGACATCAGTGATTATTGCTGACGATCAAGATGATACCGGCAACGAATGGCCCTTTAGTGGTTTTTCAAGGGAACTGGTCGGCATGTCAACTGGAGATGACAAAACCCTCGTCTATACCTTCCCAGAAGACTCTCCATTTGAAACTCTGCGGGATGTAAACGCTGAATTTTCCATCCATATTGAGGACGTTAAATCCCGGGTGCTGCCAAAATTAAACGATGAATTTGCTCAATCGCTTGGGGAATACGAGGATCTGGACGCGCTGCAGAAGGATATTCGCGAAAGTCTCGAACAAAGAGGGCTGGAGGCATATAACTCCGAGTATGATGATCAGGTTATCGATCAGATAATTGAAGGATCTACCATAAAGTATCCCCCTCAGATGAAGGAAAATGAGATAAATAATATCATTCAGCAGCTTGAGAGCCGTTTAGGCAATCAAGGGCTTGATATGGATATTTATCTGAAGACGCGTGAGATGGATGCGCAAGGTCTACGTGATGAGGCTGAACCAGTTGCCGATTCCCGCGTTAAACGATCTCTGGTATTGCTAGAAATTGCCCAGAAAGAAGAAATCGATATCAGCGAGTCAGAGCTTCAAGAGGAAACTACAAGGACATTGGATTCGATCACTCGCTTCATGTCGGATTCCGATCGCAAACAATTCGACGAACCTAATGCGATCATGAATCTTACGGGAAATATCTATGCTGAATTACGCATAAACCGCACAATTGAATATTTGCGGTCCGTTGCCAATGGTGAAGCGGAGGCTGAAGTGGAGCAAGAAAGTGATGCACCAGAGCCCCAGGATACTTCCGAAGAGCCGTCAGATGAAGCACAGGCTGCTGGAGATGAAACAATCTCCTCAGAGGTTGAAGAGGAAAGTGAATCTGAAGATATTGAATCCATTGACAGTGAACCCGATGCGACCGAAGATGAGTCACCGGAAACCGAAGGTGAAAAAGATACTGACGGATAATCAATCTTGATTGCTGCCTGGAAGCCGGTGCTTGGGAAGATGGTAAATTTCTATCAAGATTCTTATAAAAATCACCCCTGGACACCGTTAAAATTGGGTGGCTGATCCCTCAGCATTGATCGTTCAAATCTCAGATATTAATTTACTTGAAGGAAGGAAAAACTAATGGACATTTCCGAGATCAATTCTTTGATCCCAATGGTAATTGAAACCACAGGACGTGGGGAGCGAGCTTTTGATATTTATTCATTGCTGCTGCGCAATCGTTTAATTTTCCTGGGAACACCAATAAATGATCAGGTTGCGAACGTAACCGTCGCTCAACTGCTGTTCTTAAATCAAGAGGACCGCGAGGCTCCCATTAATATGTATATTAATTCTCCCGGTGGCCAGGTTTATGCTGGTTTAGCGGTTTATGACGCCATGCAGATGATTTCCAACCCCATCAGTACTGTTGCTGTTGGTGTAACAGCCTCATTTGGAACTGTATTGCTCGCAGCTGGCGCAAAGGGTCAGCGATATGCATTACCCCATGCAACCATTCACCTGCACCAGCCACTTGGTGGCGCACAAGGACAGGTGACAGATATTGAAATTCAAGCCAAGGAATTCCTGCGCTTGCGGACGAAATTAAATAGAATTCTAATGAAGCATACCGGCCAGCCAGAAGATGTGATTGAACGGGATACGGAGAGGGACTTTTGGATGGATGCTGATGCTGCAGTTGAATATGGTTTGGTTGATGAAGTTTTGCAAGCTCAATCCAAGGAAGATGAAGAAGAAAAATAATTTTCTATTAATATTCGAGTAGAATCAAAGCCGGATGGTGCCTTTTACCATCCGGCCTTTTTTTGATTATATATGTTTGAGGTATGCCGATGAAAAATAATCCACCAATAGAAGCTTTAATCCTCGATATGGATGGTGTTTTATGGCGAGACACCGAGCCGATTGGAGATTTACCTGCGATATTCAGAAAAATTGAGCAGCAAGGGTGGAAAACCGTTTTCGCGACCAATAATGCTACCCGTTCTATCGATCAATACGTACAGAAATTAGCTTCTTTTGGGGTCAAGGCAAAATCGCATCAAATTATCAACTCAGGCCTTACCACCGCAATATATCTTCAAGAAAGATATCCCTCTGGAGGTCAGGTATACATCTTGGGTGAGGAAGGCTTGTTCGCTACTCTGGAGGAACATGGATTCAAACACTCTCTTGATCAACCCCTGGCTGTAATAGCCAGCCTGGATCGTGAACTTGATTACCAGAAACTTGCGCAAGCCTCAAATTTCATCCGTTCGGGTGTTCCTTTTCTGGGTACCAATCCCGACCCGACCTTACCCACACCAGAGGGATATATACCTGGAACGGGAGCAATACTTGCTGCATTAACAGCTGCAACTGGCCAGTCGCCTGAAATTATGGGTAAACCTTCACCGATGATGTACCAAATCGCTTTATCCAGTTTAGATATCGATCCTATCAATGCTTTGGCAGTTGGCGATCAAATGCCTACCGATATTGCCGCGGGGATTCAAGCCGGATGTCAAACCGCGCTTGTCTTGACCGGTGTATCAACCAGGACCACAGCTGACTCATTTGATTTTCAACCGACTTATATTGCTCAAAATTTGACCCGTTTGATTGATGACCTGGCATGACTTTAGAGATAATGAATTTCTATGATATTGACCTGGTTGAACTCGAACATCTATTGGAGAGTTGGGGAGAACCACGCTACCGTGCATCTCAAGTGTGGGATGCAGTATATAAACGATTGATAATCGATCTTGAGCAAATCTCGAACATCCCCAAACCGCTGCGAACCAAATTAAAGGATACCTTTTCTATGGAGAATCTGCATTCGGAGATAACTTTATCTTCGAATGATGAACAGACGACCAAGACACTTTTTCGATTGGGGGATGAAAAGGCCATTGAAACTGTTCTGATGCGCTATCAGAATCGCCGCACACTGTGTATCTCAAGCCAATCGGGATGTGCATTAGGTTGTGTATTTTGTGCTACCGGTCAAATGGGTCTAAACCGCAACCTTTCCAGCGGTGAGATAGTCGAACAGGTTCTGGTATTTAAACGTTCTCTAAAACAGAATAGTGAAGGGTTAACCAATGTTGTCGTGATGGGAATGGGTGAACCTTTCCATAATTATGTTCAAACATTGGCAGCCATTGATCGCCTGAATCACCCCGCGGGGATGAATTTAGGAGCCAGGCGTTTCACTATATCAACTGTGGGATTAATTCCGCAGATACTCCGTTTCGCTAACGAAAAACGGCAGATAAATCTTGCGGTTTCGCTGCATGCTGCAGATGATAATTTGCGAAGTTCTATCCTACCAATTAATATAAAATACCCATTGCGCGACCTTTTCGATGCCTGTCAGCAGTATGTGGATATCACTCATCGCAGGATCACATTCGAATGGGCTCTTATTGATGGTGTAAACGATTCATTGCAGCAAGCGAATCAGCTCATTGGTTTAATTAAAGGTATGCTCTGCCATGTGAACATTATTCCCTTGAATCCAACTGATGGGTACAATGGAAGTGCCACTTCAAACCTGCAGGCCCAACAATTTCAATCGCATTTGGAACAACATGGGATCCCATGCACAATCCGGGTTCGCAGGGGGATAGATATTCACGCAGGATGTGGTCAACTGGCGACGAAAATGGCGTAATATAGCGAGTGTCCTTGGAGATGTGTAATGACTGCGAAAGTTATTCTTAACCCATATGCCGGTCGCTGGCAGGGGCAGGCTCGAAAAGAAGAACTAGAAGCATCCCTTCGTGAGGTTGGAGTTGATTTTGATCTTGAGGTGACAGATGGACCCGGACACGCAATTGACTTAGCTCAGCAAGCTGTGGAGCATGGATTCAATCCTGTAATTGCTGCGGGTGGGGATGGAACTTATAACGAAGTGGTCAACGGCATTGCTGCGGCCAATAATAATGATGGCTCCATCATTTTCGGCGTTCTACCTTTGGGATCAGCAAACGATTTGGTCGACAACCTCAAACTCCCCAAAGATTTACCTTCAGCTGCCCGGGTCATTGCTGATGGTCAATTTCGGATGATGGATTTATGTAAAGTCAACGATCGCTACTTCGATAACAACGCAGCCATTGGGCTTGAACCTTACATCACCCTCATTCAACAGCGAATTACGCGCTTAAAAGGCAGCTTCCGTTATCTGACCGCAACTTTGTTGGGGGTTATTGACAAACCGCAGTGGGACATGGACCTTGAATGGGATGGAGGTCATTATTCGGGACCAGTTACATTAGTGACAGTCGGCAATTCACCCCGAACAGGTGGAATCTTCTTCATGACTCCTCACGCAGATCCTTTTGATGGTTTGCTCACCTTTGTTCACGGCTATATGCCCACCCGCCGGAAAATATTGTCCCTTTTGCCGCGTACAATGAAACCGGATGAAGGCAGCTATGTTGAACACCCCTCAATCCATGAGATATCCTCACCTTGGCTAAAGGTGCGCTCTGTCCAGCCTACTCCTGCTCATGCTGATGGGGTGATATTTTCAGAAAATATCCATGACTTGGAATATCGAGTTATTCCCCAATCCCTTCCCATCTTGATGCCTAACAATTAACCTTCAAATCAATGGCTTCATTGGCTCAGCCTGGTCTGGTAAAACGCTTCATAAGCAGCACTTTGCGAGTCTTCTTCAAATTGCTTTATCACCAGTTCGCATGGGCATATGATTGGGTTGCAGATTTAGTTTCCATCGGGCGGTGGAAATCCTGGATTTATGCTGTATTACCATACCTGGGAAATTCTAATGTTCTAGAATTAGGTTGTGGACCAGGTCATCTACAGGTCGCACAATCGCCCGAATGTGGTTCTATTTTTGGATTGGATGCGAGCTCACAAATGGTGAGATTGGCAGGTCAGAGATTAATCAATCACAAGCGCATAAAAAATTTGGTGCTTGGGAAAACCCAAAATTTACCTTATCGAGATCAGTCATTTCCAAGAATTGTTACGACATTTCCTAGTGAATACATTAATGATCTCGAGACCCTTGGTCAGGCATGGCGAGTTCTGGAAGATACAGGCGAGCTGATCATCATGCCTGCAGCCTGGATTACCGGTGAAAACCTC
>JALHTN010000003.1 GCA_022865865.1 Anaerolineales bacterium | reverse complement strand
TATCTCCAATAATTATTCTAATGAAAGGAAGAAAGCTACCAAGTCAGAAAGTTGATCAGGTGCGAGCAATTCACTATAGTTCTTCGGCATAACATTATCGGGGTAGCCATCAACCACATAGGCACTCGGTTCAAGTACTGATTGTCTAATATATTCCTCTGCTGACATGCCTGGTATTCTGACTTCTGATACAGCAGCGATATGGGTCTGGTTAGGACCAACTGTACCGGCGCTGAGCCCTTCGATTGTATGGCAGCCTCCACAGCCGGTATCGAGATAAACGCGCTGCCCGCGTGCAATCGGGTCGGAAGCCTCTTCGGGACCGGGAGTGGGAGTGGCTAATTCTTCCAGGACAACATCTTCCAATGCAGTTGATTCCCAATTTAATACAAATTGAGAAATACTGAAAATCTGATCCTCCCGCAGGGGTCCCCCATATTGATCCGACCAGGCAGGCATGGCAGGACTTCCTTGCCCAGCATATTCATCCGGTCTGGTTGAAGCAGCCCGTCCGCTGGAGACAACTGAATTGATGTAATCTTCAAGGCTTCCAGACCAACCTACTTCCTTCATGCGGGTTGTGAAAAATTCACCATCATTAAGCGGAGGGCATAGACCGGTGATTCCCTCACCTTTTATTCCGTGACATCCACTGCAATTGTTTTCAAATAAGCTGGCACCAACTTCTATGGCTTGTGCGTGTTGGGTTTCGCTTTCCTTTTCCATCCGCTCTTCTTCGTTAAAACCGTATACAACCAGCAGGACAGTGGTCAGGGAAACCAGGATTATTCCTAGAAGAATTTCTATATTAAAACGCGACATGTTGTTCTCAAAACCCTCCGAGTCTAATTAGATGGAGTGCATTATTCCGTATATGAATTGCGATGAACGTAGATATGCCGTTCGTAAGTTTTTCTATCTCCGGTTTTCGCATCATCCCAAGCAATGCGCGCGGTTGCTTTCTTCAGATCTTCCTGCCAGTTTTCAACCACGAGCACAGCATCTGCGTTTATCAGATCACCTGATTCGATAACCTGGTTTACCCGTTCTGTGTAAAGCGCAAAAAATTCTTCAAATTTGGGACAACCAAAGTCCATTTCAGGGCAGAGATTATCCGTTGGGGTTTCATTGACGATGTAGAATCCTTGCTGCAGCTGGTCGTATGGGACAGATTGGAGAGGTCCTTCACCTTCTTCTGGAGATAAATCCTGAATGATGCGTGTTGCGGCAGGTGTTTCAATGCCGTATTGGGGTAGACCCATATAACTGAGCGCGATCAGCACCAATACCGCAAACACTCCTATACTCACGGCGACCGGTCTTTTGACAAAGGAGCGGTATGGATTTCGATCAATATAGGGCACCGCGAAGAGCAGTATGACGAGCAGTGTCGGCAGTACGATGCCCATCAGCGATTTATCGCCTAATTTAAGCATGCCCTGCAACCACCAGAAATACCAGGGTGCTTTCGTATCCAGCGGCGTTTGCAGTGGATTGGCAATATTTTCAAGTGGAGCCCCTCCATAGAAGAAGATTGTTGCTAGCAACAACAAGAACAATCCTAAGACCGTCAGATATATCTCGTGTGAAAATAGATCTGGCAGATAATCAACACGCCGTTTGGTTTCTTTCTTTACTTCCGGAGAGACATCACCCTCTTCATACCTGGCGGGAAGTGATATTCCATGCTCGCGAGCCACTTTGTAGTAGTGAATACTGAGCACCAGCATGGCTAGCAGCGGCAGTAAAATTACGTGCAGCAAATATGCTCTTAATAATCCTCCTGCGCCAATATCCTGTGCACCACGGAGGAGCAAATTCACTTCAGTACCAAAGAGAGGTGCTGCTTCAGCCATACTGGTACCAATGGTCACAGCCCAATATGCAAGCTGGTCCCAGGGAAGCAGGTAGCCAAAGAAGCTAAGAAATAGCGTGATTCCCAATAAAATAACACCAGTGAACCAGGTAAACGAGCGTTCTTTCTTATAGGATCCAGTGAAATAAGTGCGCAGTAAATGCAGGACTGTGAAAATAACCGTAGCCTCGGCACCTAAACGGTGCAGATCACGCATCAGGTTTCCAAATGGTACTTCACTCATGATCTCCAAAACAGAAGCATAGGCACCACTGGGGGTAGGCACATAATAGATCATCAATATCACACCAGTGACCAGCTCAACCGTGAAGAAGAAAACGGTCATAAATCCAAGCCGGAAGGTGTGCGAGAGGATAGTGCTTCCCTTCTGGTAATAACGTGGTCGGATGTGGAATAAGAAGCTGGTGGTATGTACTTTAAAACGAGGATTAGGTTTTTCCGTTGGTGGATCGCCGCGCAGTACTGCACGCAGCTCGTCGATCCCCAAACCAGCAGTGATAATCCGCACGCGGTTATCGATTGCAGAGCTAATTTTATGGCGCAGATCCTGAAAATTAATTGACTTTAGCATATTCCTTCCCTAAAGAGTAAACTCGTAAATGACCTAAACTAGGCGTGGCGGTCTCCAACAATACGTAAGCCGGTGTCAACCTTTACAATCGCATTGGGGGCATCAGGGATCGGGATCGGGTCTCCTGTTGTTAGATCCGTTTCAACAATTACTTCGCCTTCGGGAGTCTCGATTCTAACTACGAACTGATCCAGATTTCGTGGAGCTGGCCCAAGAATATAGGTACCCTCTTTCTCGAATTGGGATCCATGACATGGACATATATACTTAATTTCTTGTCCGTTCCAATTATATAAGCAGCCCAAATGTGTGCAAACTTTATAGAGAGCAACTAATCCATCCGGAGTATTGCTCAACCAGAATTTTGTTTTGGCATAATTATCCGGGGGTGCATTAACTTCGGGTAAATCTTCAACGGTACCGACCGAAATGACACTACCAAACTCACCTTCTTTAAGGCGTGGCAGTGTAAAAAGGTAGGTAGCACCAGCGGCAGTAACAGTAAAAAAGCCAAGCGATACCAACCAGGCAAAATTTAGAAATTCTCGGCGGTTTACCGGCAATCTTTCTTTGGTTTCCTCAGCGGTCATATTGATCGCTCCTTCTCTATTAATCTTTCATTAACAAATGCTATTTTAGCATACTGGAACAAAGGTAACAAGACAATTTAGGTAAAAAATGGTTTCCTCGTGGTGAGTTTAGTGTACCAAATAATTCCTTTTCAGGGATAAACCTCTGGTTGTATTATGAGAGTGATTTAAGCAATCCAAAAGGGTGATTGTCTCATCACCCTGGTAAAATGGAATTGTCTTTCTCGATCAGGATATCCAAAAGATTGGAGGTTTAAATGTCATTGGCTGAGGTTCATGCCCGTCTGGCTACTACCGCGATGATCTACTGCATCATCATGGCTGTCTGGGGGTTGTTTCGATTTTTTCGAAAACAAGGTGTCAGCGGCGGGTACTTTGGTGCGGTTGTGATCGCAGAGATATTATTGGCGATTCAAGGTACGCTGGGATTGTTGCTCTGGTTTGGAGCTGCTGACTTCCGTCCCGAGTGGGTTCATTGGTTGTATGGGATCGTCCTGCTCCTGAGTGCTCCCGTGGTTTACGCTTACACGAAAGGCAAGCAGGATCGTCCTGAAATGCTGCTCTATGCAGTCGTGTTTGTCATTATGATCGCCCTGGTATTAAGGGCCATGGTGACTGCGGCAGCATAATTGCGAAACAGGTTGCAGGTCTAAATAAGAGCGCACTAGATTCCGGCGGGACAAATGTCCCCATGTGATCAATTCAATCCACAATGGTCCACCAAATAAAGTGCGGCTGATCTCCCCAATACTATAACCTTGGTCCGCGAGATTCAAAACCCTATCTCCCAACATTTCAAGATAACCAATTTTTGTTTGCAGATCTTTTACTGGATCTAGCCTAACTCTGGCTGAGTTGGGATACATTACCTTCAATGGTAATTCGGAGATTAGCTTCAAGGATTCGATTATCTGCCAAATGTCGCTTCCAGCTCGTACTGCACGATCTTTCCCTCCCACATATAAATCTCCGGTGAACACCCATTCCTGATCGGGTTCGTATAGGCAAAGATGGTCTAGTGTATGACCGGGTGTGTAGATAACCAGGAAGTGATATTTATCAGTTTCGATGAAGCCTCCATTTATTAACGGTTGTGCTTTAGAAGGTGAAGGTATCCCCCAAACGAATCTCCGGTACGCCTGCAATGGCTGATAAGCTTCTGGCTTTTCCAGAACAGGGAGAGCAAGGGGGTGTGCAAAGAGCTGCAATTCTGGATTAATCTCATGCAAGCAGGCATTT
This sequence comes from Anaerolineales bacterium, assembly GCA_022865865.1. Next base: position 13,490 of record JALHTN010000003.1, on the reverse strand, counting down.
GCGCCGATATGGTCTTCATGACTGTGGGTGTTGATAATTTGATCTAATTTAGTTCCGGATATGAGAGCAAGCAGCTCATGAGAAGTGTTTGCACAACCGGTGTCAACCATCAAGCCATCTACCAGGTAAGCAGTTGTCCAATAAATCCCACGACCAGCTATTGAACGACTAAAATCAAAACGGGTGATATCTCCAAAGTTTGAAATTTTAATCATAAGGATAGCTTATCGCCTGGGGTCATAAAGTATTTTTCGTGAAGACTAAATATTTTCCCCGGGAATACGTACTCGTGGCTTTCAAATATATCTCATCGGAGTTCCCGGTATTGCTTCAACTATCTGACCAATCCCACAACCAATATGCCAAACCTTTCCATTTCCCCCAAGGTTCAAATATCCTTTCGACGTCTTTTGGACTGATTGGGTCGCCGTCGAAAAATTCCTGGGAAACCATTTTGATGGCCCAGGAGTCAATGGTTAGGTAATCATAACGACCGAGCAGCATCATGAGGTTGGCAGCCGCGTAGTTTCCCACACCCTTGATCGATATTAACTGCTTGTGCAACTGGTCACCTGGCAACTCTCGCGTCTTCAATGCTTCAAGGTCCAGCGTACCGGAAGCAACTTCCCGTGCCAGATTGAGGATATATGGTGCCCGGTATCCCAAGCGGGTGATTTCCCGCAGGGCCTGCTCATCACTGGTGGAAATTCGTTCAGGTGTAGGGAATGAAAATTCGGTAGTGCTTCCGGGAATCGGTTCCCCGAAATGATTCACCAGTGCCTCTGTCATGCGAATTGTCCCTGTCCAGCTCGTATTTGTGGTTAAGATAGTCTTGATCGTATCCTCAAAAAGGGTCGGGGAGCGGAGCAAACGGCCCTGTGCTTTCTCTTCTACATGTCTTAATTTTGGTTCACTTTTTGTGAGCCTATAAAACTCCGAAAAATCATTGTTTAATGCCAACATCCATTTCACAGCTGCAGTGATCTCATCCAGTTGATGTTGTTCACCTTTTCCATGAATATCAACCGAAACTCCTTTCTCATTCTCTATGATATTCAATTTGATTACCCGTCCATTTTTATCTCGATAAATATATCCGAGATCTTCTTTCCCCTCGACATAGAGGAACGGTGCTAATCTCGCCCAACCATGGGAGTGTATTACTGAATTCAGGGAGAATGGAGGTTTTGCTTTGAGCTTTAATTTCATTAATCTACTCCAAGCGATGGGTATCCTTCAATTATATACTCTGAATCATTCCCATTTCAATCATGAATTGAAAATATTCATGCTGGAGTAATCGCCCTTTGTAGATCAAAGAAAACGGCATTTTTAGCATACCTACCTAGGGTTTGGTACTGTGGGGGAAGACTGGATACTAGAAGGGTAAAAAAGGGGTAAATTTGATGACCAGGCATAGATTTCCATGGGTTTTAGGGTAGAAAGGTATCAATAAGAACTATAAACCGCAACAGGGGTAAAAACTGCTACTAGTTGGATAGTAATCTTTGAAGTTGGAATGGATTTGAGCAAATTACAGAAAAGAACGCCGAATCATCATTTCGGGGATTACCTTTATAACGCAGAGGGTGATTCCCCTCTCCACTGTGGAAAAAATTATTTTTTACCAGCGCAGAAATTGCTGATTAACTGCTGGTTGAGAGGGAGCGCAGACTGCTCGCTAGATTATAAAGGGTGGGCGAAGCCAATCAGCCCTCCCGCTTTGGCATGAGATCGATCATTGTCTGTCAGATACAGCACAGAAATCACTCACTTTCCCAGCCGGTAATGGAAAATGCCGGACGATTTCGCCAACGCCGGGATCAACCGGACCCAGCGATACGCCTTGAGCTGGGACTCATCATCTTCATAGTAATTCCACTCGTCTAACAGGCAGATTCCCTCGCTCCATCTTTCAATATCCTCGGGGTTATTGATGCTCCAATGCATACGCGCCTTCACTTTCGCGAATGCCAGATGCAGGTTGTCTACCCAGATGACGAAGGGTTTGAGCGCGTCGCAGACCAGTTCACAGCCTGGAAAATGTTCTCGCAGTTTGAGGAACAGAGATTTAACCTGCGCTTCCTCAAAATAAGGCAGGACGCCTTCTGCGATAAACATAAAGGGGTGCGGCTTGAACTGGCTCACTTCCTCAAGCCAACTATCCTCGAAAACGGAAGTGGCAAGGGTGTGGTAGCGGCTGCTTTCGTTCTGGATCAGTTTTTGTCGTAGGGCGATCACATCGGGCATATCCAGGTCAAACCATTCGACTTGCCCGTTGTCCATGCGCTCAAATCTGGTATCCAGCCCGCAGCCGATGTGAACAACGACTGCATTCGGGTTTCGTTTCAGGAAGTCGCGCACGTGGCTGTCAAATTTGTTCATGCGCATGATGATAGCGACTTCGTCATGCCTTTGCATTCGAAGACGCGAAAAATCACAATCTATCTGGTTGACCATTGCTACAGCCTTATCGTCGATGATCATGGGATCCGGGCGCTGGGATTCGCGCGCCCGCACATACAGAGTCATGAGCAGGGTTTCAGATACTCCTTCCAGAGATTGAAGAACTTTCTCAGTCATAAATCATCTCTCCTTTGTAATTCGCGGAAGAAGGGCAGGAACACGTTTGCAGTAATCCTGCCATTGGTCGCCAAATTCGGTAGCCAAAACAATTTCTTCTCGGCGAGCGCGAAAGGTTAATAGCGGGGCAAAGCATGCAAACAGCAAAGTTGTCCAATTAGCATAGATCAGCAGGCTGCCGAATGCAGCCGATATAAGTCCCAAATACATGGGGTGGCGTACAATGGCAAATGGCCCGTTGGTGATCAGTTCGTGTTTTTCGAATAACTGCGCCCCAAAACCGGTTGAGACAAAGTAGTTTTTACCCAGCGCCAGCCTTCCCCACAGCACAATACCCATGCCAGGGAAATACAATATTGAGCCAAAGACCAGCATCCATACGTGGAGTTGGGGCGAGATAGTCAGCGGAAGGGGAATCCAGGCAATATAGCAAATGCCGAAATACAAAGCTGACGAAACGAGATAAAACCAAGGCGAGCGTAAAAAACTACCCATTTTCCCGGTGATGCGCCCAGCCTGGCGATGTGTACCATGCCAGATGCCGTAAAAAACGACCCCCAGCGTTACGTATGCCAGCAGTCCGCCCAACCAACGAACAATGGTTTCGAATGTTTCAAGATTCAAGACTTTTCATCCATATGGGCAGGATTCACCCGTTCAAGATTTCAACAGTTCCTCATACACCATCCACGCGAACGCGGTCGCCCGTTTTGAGTAGCATGGTGGCATTGCCGCATCTATCAACAGCCGGGATGCCTAGCTTCCAGGCCACAATGGCAGCTAGCGAGAACGTTGCGCCCGCCCACCCGTTGAACTGCCTGAGTATCGGTCATGATCCGCTCGCCAGATTGGCGCAGCTTGACGATTAAGTAAATTCGCATGATTGAGCGGAGTGTCATATAGGTAACCCGGGAATGATGCGACCTTTCACTCGCTGCTTGTAATCCCGGTAGCGCTGTCCTAGTGCACGTTCCAGGCTTGTCTCCTCAGCAAGAACGATTGCCAGATAAGCTGCCCACCAGACCGGGATCAGCGCCATACCGATGATAGAGCGGAACAATACCGCAAATCCAAGGGAGAAGAGAATATCAGCCAGATAGATGGGATTTCTGACGAAGCCATAGATACCGGTTGTCTTGAGAATCATTTTGCTATTTGGTGCTGTCCGCCAATCAATCGATAAAGCGGGAATACATAGAATGACTGCGATGGCGAGAATTATTCCGCCGGTAATCCAATTCCAGAAATCAGTCTCAAACCGGGGCTGGGGGCAAAATGGCAAGACGAGTATGATACGAGATACATCGCAAATCATAATCGTGATAACTCCAAAAAGGGGGTTTTAGCCCAGCTTTATTCCGCTGACAAAGGCCATACCCCAAAGAAGTCCAAACATTCCAACAAAAGCCCAGAAGAAAAGATTGGTGAGAATAAACATCATATAACTCCTATCACACGTAACCCAACGGGGTGCAGCGGTTTGAGCGCAACCTACACAACATCATTCCTAAAAAGCGCCCATTGGCTTTTGAGAAGGGTGAGCCATGGTCGCTGTCCTGTTCACCGAAAACCCGGAAGAGAAATTCCAATGACCCTTTGAATTTGGGTAGGTAGTAACACATGCATCATCATTAAACTTTACCTTATACCTTTCCAAGGCGGAAGTGGTAGATGCGTCCAGCCCTGGCTGCAAGCGGGATGTGGCGGAGCCAGCGAAAGTATGACAGCCGCGGCTCAGGACTGTCCAGGTAGCCCCACTAACCGAGCAAGTAGATGCCATCGCCCCATCCTTCGACTTCCTGCCCGCGCCAAAGTCCCCAATGTAAACGTGGGAAACGGTCATAGAGTTTGGCGATGGAAACCTGGAGGTTGCTCCTCCAGATGTGGAACGTTGAAAAGGCATCGAAGACCCGCTCCGCACCTGGGAAAAGATCACGCAGCCTGAGCACAAGTGATTTGACCTGAGCTTCTTCAAAGTACATGAATACACCTTCCGCCAAAAACAGGCAGGGGTGCTGGCGAGGTAGACCCACCATCTCCATCCATGTCTCCTCGAGCACTGAGCAACCTAACAAATGATACCGCTGACCTTCACCGCCGATTACCTCCCTGCGCAGAGCGATCACTTCCGGCAAATCCAGGTCGTACCATTCGACTTGGCCATTATCCACGCGCTCGAAGCGCGAATCGAGTCCGCACCCGATGTGTACTACTGCCGCTTCCGGGAAGCATTCTAGGAAATCACGCACGTAGCGATCGAATTGGCGGTTGCGCAGAATAATCGTTACCTTGTTGACCTCACTCATTGGGACCTGCCTGACCCAGGCAAAATCAAAGCTCATCTGCGTGACCAGCTCAACGGCTCTTTCATCTTTGATCAGTGGATCCGGGCGCTGAGATTCCATCGCCCGCAGGTAGAGCGTGATGAGCATCGCTTCAGCCACGCTGCTTAGGGATTGGGATTCTTCCTCAGACATGGTCAACCTTTTCTGGAGATCCCTGGTCCTGCCTCTCCTGGACCGACCTGGCGCGGCGGACGACTGGTTCAAGGAATACCTTGACTGCCAGCCAGTCCATGAATCCAGGGGTGATCACCTTGAGCCAAACTGCCAGCCTACCGGGGCCCATCAATATTTCCCGGCGGCGATCGTACGCTGCACGCAGCGTGATCTCGGCGCAGCGCTTAGCACTCATCGTCTTGGAGGTGTATAGGTCCTGGCCGCGCTCCGCCCCGCGCGGGACACCATCCTTGTCTAACAGTGCCGTGTGAAACTCGGTCGCCACCCACCAGGGGCAAATCACGGTGACAGACACTCCAGGCTGGCGAAGCTCCATGCGCAACGAGTCGTAAAATCCATGCATGCCGTATTTGCTGGCGCAGTAAGAAGAGTTGTACGGGATGGCTGTTTTTCCTCCCAGGCTGGAGATCGCCACAATGCGGCCTCTGGCCTGTTTGAGAAAGGGCAGCGCGTAGTAGGTGCAGTTCACCGCGCCATAGAAGTTGACATCCACCGTGTGCCGGAACAAATCCAGATCGGGGAGATCACCAAACAAAGCCGTGACAGCCAGCCCGGCGTTGTTGATCAGCATATCCAGCTTTCCGAATGCCGCCACCGTTTTCTCCACCAGCGCTTTGCACTGGGCTTCATCACTTACATCGGTCGGGACGACCAGTGTTTCAGCCCCCAAGGCGCGGCATTCCGCCTCTACCTGCTCCAATCGTTCGGCGCGGCGCGCGGCGACTGCCACCTTCGCCCCCTGGCGCGCCAGATGCAGGGCTAGAGCTTGGCCGATTCCCGCCGATGCCCCCGTAACAATCACAACCTGGCCTCGAAAAGCATCTGATTTCATAGGACCTCCTTTGCTTGTGTCATTTATTACTATATTCCGTTTTATGCCTTAATGCAATATCTTCATGCTGAATTTTTTCAGGAAATTCACAGACCCAATCACTATTCGTATAAAGGTGTTCTCAGGTAACCGTCAAATTCCATAGATCATCGATTCCTCCAAAACCCAAGTAGTTGACAACTCTGATCAAGTCTCTAAAGATGATGTGGACCTTGGATGAGGATATCCGCAATCTGCTGCATGTTGAACATGCGACCCTGATCCAGAGTCCGAGAGACCCTGCTGGATCGGGGAGCAGTGCATGGAAGTGGACTTTGGTGACAGAGGGATAGAGTTGGGACAGATGGTAATGGAAGTCAAAATTGCATTTCCGAATTCCCACAATGCCTCAACAAGAGTCGAGGAGTACATACAATGATGGTTAAACAACAAAAAGCGAGATCGTCCAGTGGACACTGAGCGATCTCGGGCGTGGATGGCATGTAAACATGTACCACACAAGTTGTAAACCCTATGATCTTTGACAGACCGATCACCAAACTGACAGCAGCCGGCGATAATGAGTGACTTCCGTCACCAGGGGGTTTTTACGACCTGCGGAGAGGGTGGGATTCGACCCCACGGAGCCTTGCGGCTCACGCGCTCTCCAAGCGCGCGCACTAGACCGGACTATGCGACCTCTCCAAATAAATTTGCCATTCATTGCTATTGGCGGCGGAAATTATAAGGTGAAATAGGTTTAATAACTAGTGTTTTTGCCCATACCTTAGTATTTTCAAAGAGGCAAAAATCATGTCATCAGATAGAAAAACCAACGTAACTCACGCGCTTTCCCAAGCGGAATGGGTTAAGGATTGGGCTATTGAATTTATCAAAGCTAAGAAAATTGAAGGATTGTCACCAAATACGATACACATTTACGAGCAGCAGCGAAAGCCAGGATTGCAGCGAACAGAGCGATTGCAGAAGGGGCGGACAACGGAAGGGCCATAGAGTAGATCACAATCGACTTCTAAAATGGCGCAGGACGGCAACCTTGCATCACTAGGCAGCTCGGGAAGTCGGCTACAGCAGGGAAACCGCATGAGGCGGCGGCCTGAAGCGTCATTAACACGTGGATTATCGCCGGGAATGAGCGTAGTGTTCGCCCTGCGAGAAACAAAAGCACCGGTCTGCGTACTCAGCTGGTGCGAGAGCCTGCCAGATGCACTGCTTCATAGCTGCTGGCAGGCTTCTATTATGGCTAAACGCGATTTCTAGGGGGTAAATTGAGGCGCAGGAGCATTTAGGCTACTGCTATTATGGGTAAAAGCCACAGGACAGCCCCAGAGCGATTTTACTGCATGCATTGGTAAGAAAGTATGGCTAGTTTTTGGGGGATCGGGCTGTGTTTGTCCAGGTTTAATGAAGGTTTTTGTGCCTGTTTTTACTCACGATATTGCTTATGAGAATGCTAATTCTCATAAGCAATATATCATGATATATGCTTATGGCAATTGGATATTTCTAATATGTTAATGTGATTAATAATGTCTTACATCTGTGTAAAGTACTTGACAAATGGCCATTCGTGGGGTTATAATCTCACAATAAGAAAGTTGGAAAGTGAGAGTTTCCAACAGAGATAGAGAATTTAGATAAGAATGAGAACACAATAGGAGAGGTGAATCATGGCGAGCGTAGATTATTTTAAGTCTCGTCTACGCACTAAAGGGCAGGTGACTCTGCCTGGCGAGGTACGCAAGTTGTTGAGCGTCGACGAAGGCGACGATCTGATCTTTAGGATAGAAGAAAATGGACAAGTTGTTGTTGAAAAGGCAATTACTATCCCAGCCGATCAGGCGTGGTTCTGGACCGAGCGCTGGCAGCGGATGGAGATGGAAGCTCAGGCAGACATCGACTCCGGGCGCGTACATCGCTACTCAGATGTGGACGAGGCACTGGAGAAGTTAGACGATGCCGGAGATAGCGTACACTGATTACTTTAAGAAAAGATATGCCAAGTTGCCCCCTGAGATCCAGAAGAAGATCAAGAAGGCCCTTGGTCTATTGGCCGCAAACCCTCGCCACCCATCACTGCGATCTAAGCCAGTTGAAGGCGCGGAAGGAATATTTGAAGCACGAGTGGATCAATTCTATCGAATGACCTATGAGCGCCTGGATGGTGATGCACTGCTCATGCGTGTTGTTGATACTCACGACAAGGCAATAAAGAAACCATAACCACTTACAGCCCCGGATCTCCCTGGGGCTGATTGCATTACTAATTGCTTGATAGTAAAAGAATATTGATGTAGCATAGTTAGTAATTGCTAATATGCCAGAGATATTCATATTTTGCTGCATTGCTGTACTGATACTGGTGGCCACAGCTCTGGCGGTGTACCTGGTGCTCTGGTTTACTCAGGAGCGTAGGAAGAACAAGGGAGATTGAAATTCAAAAATGGGAATATGGATACTTGAACCAGCATGCAACAGGATTATTTGGTATGGGAATGGGTACATACTTCATTCAAACAGGATACAAGACAAGAAAAGTTGGGGGCGAAACTCTCGAGGAGGCGATTAAAGCCCTCAATGAATTGGCCAGTAATGGGTGGGAGGTTGTGAATTACCAAGCAAATATGGGTCTCCCAGCGATATCGTACCACTATCTTCTAAAGCGTCCCGTCAATGAAAACTCTAGCGATAGCTAACAAAAAAGGCGGCGTGGGCAAGACAGCCACAGCCCACAACCTAGGAGTCAACCGGGCATAATCAATTACTTATGGGAAGGAGGTTTTCTAACGCGCACAACTTCCTATTATTAATTCAAAGGTGAAAACACTATAACCAATATTTCCCCCATAAAAAAACCAGCGGAGAGGGTGGGATTCGAACCCACGGAGCCTTGCGGCTCACGCGCTCTCCAAGCGCGCGCACTAGACCGGACTATGCGACCTCTCCAAATAAATTTGCCATTTATTGCTATTGGCGGCGGAAATTATACCATGACAAACTAACTCAATTGAGGCTAGGTATCCAGCTGGCGATAAATCTAGGTGATAGATCTTTCGAAAATAAGCAATGAAGAATCCCAATCTCGTTTGTATCCAGCTTGAGCCATGGTCTCCTCTATGAACGGAATAAGTGGAGCCATCCAGGTGACACCGGCATAACCCATTCGAGCAGCCAGGAAATGCGTGTCGGATAAGAAATCAACCAGGTCTTTGTTTTCGCAGGCCAGCATTCGAATTCTTGCCCAGGTCTTTGCACCATCTTTTTTCTCAACCTGGATTAACACTCCCTGGTCCTGTCTCCACCACCAGATTTGTTTTTCATTCACATAATTGGCCAAATACTGCTTTCTCGGTGGAGCATACTGCCAGCCAAGATCCATCAATCCATTTGGTAAGCGATCCTTTGCAGGGGGATTTAACCATTCAACCACACCTGGAATCTCATCAGTGGATACCCTGGTAAAAGGAGGCTTGTGCTTCTCGATCTCCTCCATGTTTCTGGATATTGATTTGAAGGTGGAATACTCTCCAACCAGCTGAAACCCATTTACCTGTGCGAGGTGCTTGACGGGTTCTCGTGAAGAGACTGTGGCAAAGCGGAGCGTTCCTGAGCCAGTTTTAACCCACAATTCAAGCAGGTATTGATGCAATCGTGAAGCGATCCGGTTGCCTTCAAATTGGGGATGAACGCGCAAACCTTCTAACCACCAATCGTGTTGTGAAAGTTTGGTTAGTTTACCAAATCCAACCACTTTACCTTTAAATTCCGCAATAGCTAGAAGACCTTCCGGGTCGAACAGCCATTCAGACCAAACCTTTGGCACATAATCATCACCCTCCCAGATTTGGCGGGTAATCTGAATCATTCCAGGGGTATCTAGCGGTAATGCTGGCCGGCAAACTAACCCTTTATAAAATGCGTGGGAAAACGAGGACATATTTTGACCTATTCACCTGGGAACAATCGATCATATATCTGGGGGGCGAATTGTTTAACAACATCCGATGAAATGCTGTTCTCCCGGCAGATGGCGGCGTACAGATCCACGCTGGGACGCCTGCGACGAGCTTGGGTTTCAATATCCAATTCCCACAGTCCGAAGCGCTGTGTCCAGCCCCGCTCCCACTCGAAATTGTCCACAAGGGTCCAATAGAAATATCCTTTGATCGGCCAGTTGAAATTAACTGCCCTCCAGATCTGGTGCAGGTGCTGGATTATGTAGCTGGGACGAACGCTATCCTCCGCATCTTCTATACCGTTTTCTGTAACCATAATCGGGATGTTGAATTGACGACCCCATTTCAATGCCTCAAAAATCCCTTCCGGCTCGTTAGCGATGAAACCAGTCGTGCTCAATTCCGTATCGGGTCGAAAATAAGTACGCATAAACATGTCCTCAGGATGGAGAAGGCTGAAAGCCACGTAGTCCCGAGTGTAGTAGTTCAAACCCAGAAAATCCTGGGTGCCTTTGGCTTCTGGAATGCGTGTTCGGTTCCAGGGCAGCTGCAGGACTCCATCTTGCAGGGTTTTTGGAACAGCGTTGTTAAAGACATTTGAGATTAAACCAACCATGATGCGATCAAGCGGATTCCAAGAAAGGGAAGGTTTTGAACTGCGATAGTTGACCGCGATCCCAACTCGCGCAGTTGGCTGTAAACGGTGGATGGCATGGTATGCCGCAGAATGTGCTTTGATGAGATTTGCGTAAACCTTGCCTATCAGCCTCAAATCCTTTTTGCCAGGAGGAAATAATCCGAACAGGTATGCATAAATCACCAATACATTGGGTTCATTGATCGTGATCCAAAGATGGCTGTATTCAGCTAGAGCTTCCACTGTTTTTTCTACATACGATCTAAAAAGTTCAACTACGGCTTCATTTTCCCAGCCACCTAGTTCGCTGACCCAGATCGGATCGCAGAAGTGATGTAAGGTGACCAATGGAGTGATATCCCGCTCTTGCAGACGCTGCAGCATCTGCCGATAGTGTTCTAATGCATCTTCATCCCAGCGGTCCGGAGTAGGTTGAACGCGACTCCATTCTATGGATAAGCGATGAGCATTTTGACCAGTCTCCTCGATGCGTTCGAAATCTTCCCGCCAGCGCCCTCCCCACCAATCGCAAGCCAAGCCAGATTTGTGAGCGTCAATTATATGTCCGGGCTCTTGTTCCCAAGCCCAGAAATTGTTATTCTTATTATTTCCTTCCACTTGATGGGAGGAAGTGGCCGTGCCCCAAAGAAAACCACGCGGAAAATTGTAGGTGGCACTTGGCATTTTGTTCTCCGAGATTGCTAAGATAATTCACCAATCTGGATAATTGTAGCCGGGGGTATATATTTTGACAACCACGTTAACATCAACAGGATGTGAATTCATCAAGTTAATGGTAAATTTAGGGTATGTCAGAGGCGTATATCCTGAGTGCAGTACGTACTCCAGTAGGAGTGGGTAAACCTGGTGGGAACCTATCAGCTTTTACCCCGATTGATCTGGGGGCATTGGTGCTGGAAGCAGCAGTGGATCGGTCTGGAATTAGTGCGGATATCATCGACGATGTAATCTGGGGCTGCGTGACCCAAATTGGTGACCAGGGAGCAAATATGGCCAGGTTATCCGTGCTCAAAGCGGGATTTCCTGTGAGTGTGCCCGCGGTAACTCTCAACCGCATGTGCGGCTCCAGCCAACAAGCAATTCATTTTGCTGCTCAGGCAATTCTCTCTGGGGATATGGACCTGGTGATCGCGGGTGGAACAGAAATGATGTCCCACCAACCGATTGGCTCTGATTGGCCGGAAAACTGGCCAGGTGATTTTCCTTATGATCTGGTTCACCAGGGTGTCAGCGCTGAAATGATGGCCCAGAAATGGGGAATCACCAGAGACCAACTCGATGATTTTGCATATCAGAGTCATTGGCGCGCAATGACAGCCATCCAAGAAGGTCATTTTGAAGATCAGATCTTGCCGCTCTCCCAAGCAGATGGAGGTTGGATGAGCAGGGATGAGGGTGTCCGCATCCCTCCTGATCGAAAAAAAATGCGCAGCTTAAGGCCCGCATTCAAACCAGACGGTGTGATCACGGCTGGCAATTCCAGCCAAATAAGTGATGGGGCTGCAGCAGTTGTGATCGCCTCCCCAAAAGTCATTGGGCGTTATAATTTAAATCCACGGGCGAGAATATTAAACCGGGTGGTGATTGGTTCTGATCCGGTATTGATGCTCGATGGTCCAATTGCAGCCACCAAATTAATTCTCGAGCGAACTGGTTTATCCTTGGATGAAATGGATGTGATTGAAATTAATGAGGCTTTTGCTTCCGTGGTCCTAGCATGGCAAAAAGAAGTGCAAGCGAATATGGAGCGGGTGAATCCCAATGGAGGAGCTATTGCTTTAGGTCATCCAATTGGTGCGACTGGAGGCATCTTGATGACCAAGCTGCTTCACGAACTTGAACGTACCGAAGGAAGATTTGGATTGCAAACCATGTGTATAGGTCATGGCATGGCAACAGCTACAATCATTGAGAGATTATAAATTGATGCACCTTGTATATCTGGCATTAGGATCAAATTTAGGGAATAGGTCTGAGAATTTGCAAGCTGCTATTGAATCACTGGAACCTGCGGTAAGGGTTATTAATAGCTCACCTGTATATGAAACCCCACCTTGGGGATATTCAGATCAGCCAAAGTTTTTAAATCAAGTCATCGAAGCTGAAACAGATCTGTCTCCAGAAGAGCTGCTTGAGTTTGTGAAGAAAATCGAATTAAATATTGGTCGAAAAGAAACATTCCGTTATGGACCACGGTCAATTGATGTGGATATCATCTTCTTCGATCATTTAGTGATAGATTCGCCACCATTAATCATCCCACATGCCCATATGGCAGAACGTAGTTTTGTGTTGGTGCCTTTAGCGGATTTAGCGCCTGATTTTCTGCATCCTTTACTTGGTGAGACTGTGTTGAGTCTACTTTCAAAAGTGGATAAGCAAAGCATCGTTATTTTCTCTTCAGGAACTAATTGTGAGGGTGGTGAGTAAATTTGGTAAAATCAATTGTAGTATACAGGAGGTAGTTAATGACCCAAGAAAGCATCAAGCCACTTAACTGGGAACCAACTCCAGGAATTGGGTATTCGGTTGTCCGGCGTTCTGAAGGTGGAATGCATTACACTTTCACGGATTTATCTCATGAAACTCTTGCGCACTGGCATGAGTTTGCAGTCGAGCACTTGCTGGACTCAGATCGGTTGACGACCAATCTTTACGATCTGAGGCAGATCAAAGATATTCCTCCAGAAGCGATTGATTATGCCATTGAGGTAAATTCTGATCCCTCGGCGCGCAATATTCGCTTGGCTGTCGTAGTAAAAAGTGAAGAGGTAAGCCAGGCGATCGAAAAAATCCCATCGCTTACCACTCCTGGTGGTGTCGAGTTTAAAGTATTCACTGATATCCAAGAATCAGAAACCTGGTTAGACCGACCGTTGACACTGATCGTGTGATCGGGTTCGCTCTAATTAGAGATCAAAATGTAGAAAGTAAAGCGGGGG
>JALHTN010000394.1 GCA_022865865.1 Anaerolineales bacterium | reverse complement strand
TTAATATCACCAATTCCTCCAACAGCGTTGACAGCCTGTCTGATCCCGAGACTGTGAAGCTCGGGTAATACCTCACTGCCTCCCAGCACAGGGATACCCAGCACCTGATCATCTGGATTTAAACCATCATCGACAACACCATGGATTCGATATGCTGAATGAGAACGGATCAGATCAATTACAGATTTTCCATGGCCACCACCGCCATAAACAATCAATGCTCTCGGGTCTAATTCCATTACTTCGGTTGACAATGTTGAAGGCTGCTCAATAAATTCCTTGACTATACTTTCCGTCACCAAGGGGCCAATAGGAAGCACAGCTAAATCAAGAGTATTCGCATTGGCGAGTTTTAATGCTGGTTGAGAAATCCTCAACCCTGATGGGATTCCAATCCGCATATCTTCAGAGGATTCAGGTTCAATTCCATCTTGTGAACCGCTATCCGGTAAATCAGGACGCCAATCCTGGGATTCTGCGAGATAGCACAGCAGTGATCCTGCCTGGGCATAATCACTTACGGAAATTTGCAGCGCAGTTATATATCCATCAACTTCTGCAACCACATCAGCTGTTGATTTTGTCGTTTCAAGAGTACATAAAATCGTGTTTTTTCTTACAAATTGACCTTCTTGCACCGCGAGAGATACGACTTTAGCTTCAGGTTCGTTCGGGTTCAATAAGGGGATACTTATCGTATAAGCAGATTGTTCCATATATAAACTCGAGTCATCCAAGGCAAAAAATCGCCATTATTTATACCATCTTTTTGACAGCCTGTATGATGTCCTCAATATCGGGGAGCAATTCACGTTCTAACAGGCTCGAGGCAGGAATGGGAAAATCCAAACTGGCTACCCTACGCGCCTGATGAATTTCATGACCAAATTTTTCGATACAGCTAGCTATAACCTCCGCTCCCCAGCCGGAAGTAACCGTGCCTTCCTCGACAACCAACAAATGATGCGAATTTCGAATTGAATTGAAAATTGGATAATTGTTTATCGGCAAGAGCTGAGAAAAAACGATGATATCAATGAATATTTCATCTTCATATGCCAATCTTAATGCTGCTTGGCGGCATAAATCTGCCATGTATCCATAGGTCGCGATGGTCACACTTGATGGAGGTGCATCTCGCAGAGTAAGCTGGATGGTTGGGGCATGCTCTTCAGCCGAGATCCCCAAATTTCTTTGGGAGCTTTGCGAGGTAATTTTGGAATTAAATTCGCTCATTCTTTCATTGTTGAGTAAAGGTTGGGAATACTGGATTTTATTTTCAATGAATAAAACAGGATCATTTTCTTCAAATATTGCGTGCAGTAATAATTCTCCAGGATCCAAAAAAATATTTGGGGCAAAAATTCGCAATCCCGGTGTCCCCAGGAATAGCTTTTCAAGTGTTTGGCTGTGAGTTGGTCCATATCCCCTGCGTCCCCCCATCGGTGTCCTAATCACTATTGGCACATTAACCTGGTCATTGTACATATAGCGAAATTTTGTTGCATGATTGATCACTTGATCGGCGATTAGGGTTACGAAATCCCCGAACATAATCTCGACAACAGGGCGATATCCACGGAGAGCCAATCCGGTCGCTATTCCAAGAATCCCCGCTTCAGAGACTGGAGTTGTTAATGTTCGCTCCGGGAAAGCTGTGGAAATTCCTCGAGTAACCTTAAAGGCACCACCGTAAGGATCTAGAATATCTTCCCCCAATATGATGACTCGCTCATCCTTTTTCAGGGCTCTATTTAGGGCTTGATTGAGGGATTCTAGTACTGTAGGCATTTTGATTGAGTAATGATCAGGATCTGTCAACCATGAATTATCAACTGCGATTCAGGGAGTGGATCTGCGACGGCATCATTAAAAGCTTGGATAACTTCATTGATCACTTCTTGTTCGATTTCGGCGCGCTTTTCAGGATTGACGCGTTTTTCATGTATTGAGATTGGGTCATAGTGTTTCTTCAGATCGAGAATATATTTCTCAGACCGAGTATCGTCACCTTTTGAATGAGGACCGAAGCGTTGTGTGTTGATGATCAATGCTTGCGGGATTGACTTCAATTTAACATCAGAGATTACCTGGCTTGCCAAAGTATGAATCTGAACAACATCGCTCGTGTCGATAACCCGTGTTTCAATTCCAAACGAATCGAACCGCTTGGCGATATCTCCGGCCAAATTGAGCTCAATTGGCGTGGTTTGGGCAATATGATTATTCTCAACCACAAACAGGATGGGCGCGGACCACAATGAGGCCATGTTTAAGGATTCATATAAGATACCCTCACCCAGGGCACCATCTCCGAGAAATAAAATGGTGATAGTATTTCGTCTTTTTAGTTTTTCCGCTAAAGCGATTCCAGTAGCAATTGGTGCAGTACCACCTAATACACCATTTGAGTAAAAATTTTTCCAATGCAGATGCTGTGAACCCCCTCGTCCACCACATACGCCAGATGTTTTTCCCATCAGCTCTGCGAATAAGGCGTGCATCTCCCCACCATAAGCAAGAAAGTGGCCATGACTGCGGTGATTACTCACCACGATATCATCACTTTCTAAATCTTCAAGCACTCCGACAGCATTTGCTTCTTGACCAATATAAGTGTGTGTCGTTCCCCCAAAATACCCACTTGAAAATTCATCGAGTACCTTTTCTTCGAAGTGACGAATGCGCAGCATCGAGCGGTAGAAGTTTTCAAACTTTATATTGGAATCCTGGTTCGAATCTCGTGGATGGGTAATTAACATCTGATTTCACTCGAGTGTTGAGGAAACATTATTGCTCCATGATATCTTTACCGGGAAAACTCTTGCTATTGCTTCCCATGAATTCCCCTGACGAAATGTGACCCGGTTCGTCTATCCCTTCTCTAAGCAGAACCTTCCAAACCGTTTGCAGAAGAATCTTAATATCCAATGAAAAACTCCAGTTGTCAACGTACCAGACATCAAAAATGAATTTGTCTTCCCACGTGATGGCATTACGACCATTGATCTGTGCCCAACCCGTGATTCCCGGTAGAACATCATGACGTCTGGCTTGTTCTGGAGTATAACGAGAAAGATACTGCATTAATAATGGTCTCGGTCCTACGATACTCATTTCGCCTTTGAATACATTTATTAATTCGGGGACTTCATCCAAACTTGTGGTGCGTAATACCCTACCCAACCAGGTTACCCGCTGTTCCTCGGGTAATAATCTGCCGTCTGTACTGAATTTTTCAGACATGGTTCTAAATTTGTATATAGTAAATGGTCTGCCGAGATAACCAGGACGCTGTTGATGGAAGAGAATCGGAAATCCCTGAATAAAAAAGACCAATATTGATATGATCAAAAGGATAGGGAAAAGGACTATTAATCCGCAGGTTGATATAAATAGATCCAATCCCCGCTTAACGAGTGGCACATTATCAGGAAGCAATGGCATTCGAGCTATATACTTTGAATAATATTGCTGTACAAGTTCCCAATCGCTGGTCCAAATAAGTAAATTACAATGATCACAATAATCGCAACCAGGATTAAGATTAATGCGTATTCTAATAGACTCTGTCCTTGGTTTCTTCCTGATTCACCCATGTCTGCATCCTCCAAGTATGATTCTATTTATTTTACCTGTTAATCCAGGCAAATGGAACTTTTTAATTGCAGGTGCAAGTATTAACCCGCTGGAAACTAAAAAAACGCATCAAATTTGCTTTTTATATGGATTTCGCTATAATAAGATTAGGGATGAACACTGGAACAAGCGGGGATTTGTTTTTGAATTTCAACATTATCGGTTTAGATAATTAATTGCAGAAATCCATGTGAGGTCCTTGTTGGGGTAAAGGGCGCGAAATGAATGCAAAAAGAGCACATAGGGAGGTGCTCAAAGTCTTTCCATTATTGGTTGGGTTTATTTTCTTGATCGGTTTTTCGTATGTTAATCCAATTCACAGCTCAAAATCTATATATTTTCCGCTATTGAATCATTTAGTTTCTGTAGGTGCGGAGAGGAACAATAAGCTGGTGATATCGGAAATCATGTTCAATCCGATAGATTCCGAACCTGGCCACGAATGGATTGAATTGTTTAACCGCAGCTCAGATAGTATAGATTTGCAGGATTTTAAGATTGGAGATAGTGAAGCACAAGGCGATCTTGAGGGTATGTATGTGTTCCCAGCAGGATCACGAATTTATCCAGGTGAAACGATCGTGATTGCGAACCAATCGATGTTATTCTCCCAAGTATACGGGTTTAGACCAAATTTTGAGTTATTAAATAGTGATCCGGAAGTAATCAATCTGGTTAAGTACAAAAAATGGGCTGGTGGGGTTATAAACTTAAACAATTCGGGAGATGAACTATTGCTGCTTGATCAAGAAGATGATCTCATGGATGCTGTCTCTTGGGGTGATTCAATATTTGCTTTCAATCCACCTGCACCCAAAACGGAGGACGGTTTTTCCCTCGAGCGCAAACCTGCTAACACCGACAGTAACCGTGCCGATGATTGGTCCATTCTTGCAGAACCCCAACCAGGCAGAGTAAATTTGGAGGTGCTTACCCCTCTTCCTCAGACTCCGACTGCTACCCAACCCGCATGTGACATTATCACTATTTTGATTTCTGAAATTTTCTACGATCCAGAGTTAAGTCCAGAGCCAGATGGTGAGTGGATGGAACTTTATAATTTCGGAAACAAAGAAATCAGCTTGGAATGCGTGTTATTGGGAGATGAAGAAACCAATGGAGGGGCGGAGGGCATGATGGTGTTCCCATCTGGAGGCAGCATTTCTCCTGGAGGGGTGATTGTGATCGCTAATCGGGCGAGTATATTTCTAGATAACTATGGAATGATCCCTGATTATGAGATCAATGACACAATTGAGGAAATTCCTGATTTGAAATCTTCTCCAATTTGGGCAACTGGAAAAATAAATTTAAGTAACATCGGGGATGAATTATTCATAACCAAGAAGACTGGATACCTTGTTGATGCAGTTTCCTGGGGTGATTCTGTTATTGCTTTTGATCCATCTGTACCCAGTGTAAATCCAGGACATTCAATTTCACGACAACCAGCGAACATGGATACGGATTCAGCGCTAGATTGGGTGGAGCTACCCCTGCCTCAACCTGGGATGGTTCAGCTAAATCCACCAAATCCTTCAGCGACTCCTTCACGTACTCCGATGATAGAAACTCCTTCACCAATACCTCCAAATCCTACTGCTCCTTCTACACAAACTCCAACCTCAACCTCGACCTCAACCGACACTCCTCAGCCACTAATAAAATTAGTTATTAATGAAATCTTAGCTGATCCAGATGTGGATATGGGGGATGCAAATAATGATGGGATTGTAGATAATTCGGATGATGAGTTTATAGAGATAATTAACAGCTCTGAAACACTAAGGGATATCAGCGGCTGGGCGTTTGGAGATGTTTTAGATATCAGGCATACCTTCCCCGATGGTTCCATTCTTGAACCCAGTTGTGGTTTAGTTCTATTTGGTGGAGGAAATCCCAACGGGAATTTTGGAAATTCGCTTGTTCAGGTTGCATCAAGTGGAAAATTAGGTTTGAATGATAATATGGAAAACATTTACTTATATAACTCACAGCTCGAAGTTGTTGCAAGCCTCAGCTATGGGGAAGAAGCGGGCGATAATCAATCGATTACTCGTGACCCTGATATCGTGGGAACAACTCCATTAAGAAAACATAGTCTGGCGACGGATTCTAATGGATCTTTTTTCTCTCCTGGAACACAAATAAATGGAATTAATTTCTCTGGTTGCCCGGAGTGATGACACCAGCTGCATTAAAAAGCAATAGGTCGTTATATCCTGCACGACCTATTGCTTATACAATGGAGGAGTAGCTGCACTCGCAGTCAGCTGATTGGGAGACCTCAGAAGCAACTATGCGATTTGCCTATGAAGGTAATCCAGATACCTGCCTGATGACCATGATAACTTTTCCCTTCACCTCGAGTGTACTTGGATCTTTAATAATTATCGGTTCCATTGTTGGATTGGCAGGTTGAAGTCGAACCTGTCCGTTCTCTCGGAAGAAATATTTTAAGGTTGTTTCGTTATTCTCACTGATCCATATTGCCACCATTTCACCGTTTCTGGCATCATTTGCTGGCTTCATGATGACGATATCACCATCATTTACCATGGCATCGATCATAGAATCCCCTTGGACTTCTAATGCAAATAGATCCTTCCCCTTTTCTCTTGCAGGAAGCTGGCTTTGCGGAATCTCAATCTTGCTCTCATAATCATAATAAGAAAAATCTGAGGAAGGGACGGGCATTAATTCACCTGCAACAATCCGACCCAAAACAGGTATTTGAAGCATCTCTGATACGGCTTCAGCAGCCTTTCTCATCTGAGTTGAAATCGATTGGGAAGCATTCTCCAAAGGTTTGAGTAAACGAACGCCCCTTGATATACGCCGATCCCTTTCGATATATCCCATTTCCTCGAGCTGTTCGAGATAATAATTAACAACAGAGGTAGAGGAGATGCTTGCTTCAGAACATATCTCTCGGATAGAAGGGGGATATCCATTTTGATCCTGAAAGCTTTCTAGTACTTCTAGGATTTTCTTTTGACGCTCGCTCAACCCTTTTTTGCGTTTTCTTGGCATACCCATTACTCCTATTAATAATAAAGGAAACACTTGTGCTATAAATAATACACGAACATACGTTCTGTGTCAAGGAAAAGAAACTTCATTTCTTGCGAATAATCTATGGTTTAATTGGTATGCAATGGCTACGAAAAAAGATATATATACCAGGTTGGTATATTCACGTAACAAAACAATTGTTGGAAGTATTGCATATTTCACATTAAAAATATTGGGAATTGAGATCCCAAAATCAGTGGTGATTGGTAAAGATTTCGAATTAGCGCATGGTGGATTCGGTGTTGTGATCCATCCAAAAACAATTATTGGGGATCGGGTGAAAATTTACCCTGGAGTAACCTTGGGGCGATCCGATATTCATCTTCCATTCGAGCGATCAGGATTTGAGGGGATTGTTATCGAAGATGATGTTGTTCTGGCTTCCGGAGCGAAAGTGCTTTGTAAGGAAGGCACCCTGCAGGTAAAGAAAGGAACGATTATTGGGGCAAATGCAGTTCTCCTTAGCTCGACTCAAGAGAATGAAATCTGGGTAGGTGTTCCTGCAAAGATGGCTGGATACAGGGAGTAACAGTAAATATTTCTAAAGGATTCTTTCACAATCTGAATTGGGAATTGAAATGAAACCCAAGATTTGTCTCGTTCCTCGTTTATCTGGTATAGGTGGTATGGTTTCATTCCAGGCAAAACTCGCTGCGGGGTTATCGAAACGCGGAATTACCGTGAGTTATGAACTCAGTGATACACATACGGATTCAATATTAGTAATCGGTGGCACTCGAAATCTCCACCACTTATGGAATGCAAAGCGTCGAGGGACAAGAATTGTCCAGCGATTGGATGGCATGAATTGGATTCACCGTGTAATGAATACTGGATTTCACCATCGGTTGAGGGCAGAGTACGGAAATTTCATATTGGGGGTGATCCGCTCGTATCTGGCCGATAAAATTGCATACCAATCCCAGTTTTCCAGGGAATGGTGGCAGAGAGTGAAGGGGAGTACAACTTGCCCCAATGTGGTGATCCATAATGGTGTAGATTTGACAAATTTTTTACCAGGTGATGATGGAAGGCCTGTGGGGGATATTATTCGCTTATTGATGGTTGAGGGCAGCTTGCTTGGGGGTTATGAGTTCGGGTTAGATAATGCCATCCAAATGACCAGCGAGGTAGCAAAAATGGTCAAGACTGGTAAGCTAGTAGAACTTTGGGTTGTGGGGAAGGTATCGAAATCTACAAAAGAATATTGGGATAGCTGGTTAATCGATCGTGGAGAGATGGATGCATTAAAAATCAAATGGTTGGGAGTGGTCCCTCATGAGCGAATTGCTGAAATTTATCAACAAGCACATTTACTCTTCTCTGCGGATATTAATGCCGCCTGTCCAAACTCTGTGATCGAGTCGATCGCAACCGGAACACCCGTGATCGCATTTGATACCGGCGCATTGTTAGAAATTTTAGAGGATAAAGGTGGTAAGGTTGTGCCCTATGGTGGCAATCCCTGGCAGATGGACAAGCCCGATATAACATCTCTGGCAGATGGTGCTCTAAGTATTATAAATAACCTTGACGATTTTCGAAAATCTGCTCGAGAACGTGCTGAGTCAGCATTCAATCTTGATGATATGGTTGATCGATATGTGGAATTATTGCTGGAATAGTCATAATTGATCCGCATGATTTCTTTGATGAGACAAAAGCGATGAAACTCGATAATGTGGCACTTACCTTTACGGCTTATATCGCAAAGGTTCTGCCATTATCATATAAACGTTTTTTATACAGGAATCCGGCCATTTCTCATTTGATCAGGAAGGGGTTAAATCGTTTTGCACCTGAAGGTCTGAGTATAGTCTCAATTGCATCTGGAGCCAATGAAGGCCTGAAGATGCGTCTGGATTTGCACAGCGAAAAAGATTATTGGTTGGGGACATATGAGTCTGAACTACAGCAAGCAATTGGAAAGTTGGTCAAACCTGGGCAGATTGTTTATGATATCGGTGCCAATATTGGCTTTGTCACACTTTTATTTGCCAGGCAAACTGGTCCACAAGGGCATGTTTTTGCGTTTGAAGCATTGCCTGCAAAT
>JALHTN010000393.1 GCA_022865865.1 Anaerolineales bacterium | reverse complement strand
CCCAGGTGGATGGGAACTTCAGGGTGACGTTCCTGCATCAGCTGGATACCTTCAGGGGCGGCAAGGATACCAATAAACTTGATCTTGCTCACCCCCCATTTTTTCAGGATGTCAATCGTAGCCACCGCAGAACCACCTGTGGCCAGCATGGGGTCAAGGATCAGGGTCACTGAGACGGTGGGCGCTACAGGCAGTTTATTGTAGTATTCCACTGGTTTTAAGGTGCGTTCGTCACGATATAAACCGATATGCCAGACCTCGGCAAGGGGCATGAGCTCCCATACCCCTTCTACCATACCTAATCCGGACCTCAAAATGGGCACCAGACCGATGTTTTCCAGCAGCTCCACCCCTGGGGCAGTCTCCAAAGGTGTCTCCACAGTTATTGGTTTGGTCATTAAATCTGCGGTAGCTTCGTAAGTCAACAAAGCTGCAATCTCTCGCACCAATTCACGAAATTGTTTTGGCTCAGTATCTTTGTTCCTCAATTTTGCCAGTTTATGGGCGACTAATGGGTGGGGGGATGGGTAAACATTGTTCATCATCAACCTCGTTTTTTGTAGAGTGTGGGTATGAAAAATATTATAGCCGTTATTTCTACCCATTCTCCTCCAAATGGAGGCAAATTCACCTTCGGATCGTCCATCGGTAGATAATCTGAATGGCATCAGTGGTGCTGGTATCAAAACAAGCGACGATCAAGCTATCCTTTGAAAAATCGGGTTATAATCAGCGAGATGAGCACCCCGAAAGACCGTCTTGTTGATAATCAATCCCAACCCGATGACCGTTTGGATCTTGCACTGCGCCCGCGTTTGCTGGCAGATCTAATCGGTCAGGATCGGGTGAAAGAAAACATGGCAATATTAATTGCGGCTGCGCAGCAGCGCGGTGAACCGGTCGATCATATTCTCTTTTACGGTCCACCTGGATTGGGGAAAACAACCCTGGCGCATATCGTCGCAAACGAGATGAATGTAAATATCAAAGTCAGCGCTGGTCCGGCAATTGAGCGTCCTGGAGATCTGGCCGCCATTCTAACCAATCTGCGTGCAGGTGACATCCTGTTCATCGATGAAGTCCTTCGCTTGGGTCGCTCCGTGGAAGAAGTGCTCTATCCCGGGATGGAGGATTTCGCCCTGGATATTGTGATCGGCAAAGGGCCTTCGGCGCGTTCGATCCGCCTCAAACTACCTCATTTCACAATTGTCGGAGCTACTACCCGTCTTGCTTTGGTCACAGCACCCCTGCGGGCGCGTTTCGGGGCTGTTTATCGTCTTGATTTCTATGAATTGGCAGCAATGAAGGATATTGTCAAACGAGCGGCTGGTGTTTTCAAGGTCGAGATAGAACCGGGTGGGGTGGAGGAGATCGCCAGCCGGGGCCGTGGTACTCCGCGCGTGGCCTTGCGCCTCCTGCGCAGAGTCCGCGATTTTGCCCAGGTGCGCGGGGATGGAATCATCACCCGCCAGATGTCCAGGCAAGCCTTAGATCTATTGAATGTGGATTCCTTGGGATTAGACGAAATGGACCGGCGAGTCCTTGAAACTGTGATCAACAAATATAACGGTGGACCGGTGGGATTGAACACAATTGCGGCCTCCATCAGCGAAGAATCCGACACGATCATGGATGTGGTTGAACCTTACCTGCTGCAATTAGGATTTCTGGACCGCAGCTCACAGGGTCGCATCGCTACGCGCCTGGCTTATCAGCATCTTGAAATTCCATATCCAATTGAAGATCAGCCGAAATTACTTTAATATCCCTGAACGTAAAATCACAGATGTCCCTTGAACCTCTATCCCGGTTGCTGATGCTCGCCGGAATCACCCTGTTTGTGGTTGGAGGTGTGATTTATCTGGCTTCCCGCATGGGGATCAATCTCTTCCAACTGCCAGGAGATATCCGCATTCAATCCGAAAATCTGACCTGTCTTGTCCCGCTGGTCTCGTCAATCTTGCTCTCGATCGTGCTGACCCTGATCCTTAACCTAGTCATTCGTTATCTCAATAAATAAATCCTCCAGATATTATGAACCCGAATTGAAAACTTCTGATTTTGACTACCATCTGCCTGATGAATACATCGCTCAAACACCGATAGAACCGCGGGATCATGCGCGTTTAATGATTATTAATCGAAGCAGCAAGACGATCGAGCATACTATTTTCAACGAGATTGGTGATTATCTTCATCCAGGTGATTTGTTGGTATTGAACGAGACGCGCGTCATACCGGCCAGGTTGTATGCTGCCAAGCTGCCGGACGGGGGTAAGGTTGAATTACTGCTGCTTCAGAAAAAGGATGATCATACCTGGGAAGTACTTGGTGGAGGAAAAGGATTGCGGGTTGGCAGGCAGCTGGAGGTGATGGATGGTCCCATGGCGGAAGTGATCTCCGTAATGGATGGACCCCGCCGGTTAGTCAGATTTGAGGTGCCTATTGAGGCTTTCCTGCATACCATTGGGCATGTCCCCTTACCGCCTTATATCAAAGCTCCCCTGAACGATCCCGAGCGGTACCAAACAGTCTACGCACGCCTGTCTGGTTCTGCTGCTGCACCCACTGCTGGGCTTCATTTTACCCGGTCACTTATCGACCAGCTCCAGGCTGCAGGGATCAGATTTACTTACCTAACCCTGCATGTCGGACTGGATACCTTTGCTCCGGTCACAGAAAATGAGCCTATCCAACATGCGATCCATACTGAATACTGCCAGTTAACACCCGAGACAGCCAGGACGATCAACGATGCCAAACGCAGTGGGAGGCGCATCATTGCTGTCGGTACGACCAGCGTGCGAACTTTAGAAAGTGCAACTCGCAAGGCAGCTGATGGGGATGTTGTTGCCGCATTCGAAGGACCAACCGATCTGTATATCCTGCCGGGCTTTGAATTCAAGGCAGTCGATGGCATGATCACTAACTTCCACCTACCGCGTTCTACCTTGATCATGCTGGTTAGTGCATTCTGCGGACGCGAAACCATTCTTGGGGCATATGAAATTGCCAAACGGGAGAATTACCGCTTTTATTCGTTTGGTGATGCAATGTTAATCTCGTAATTGTTGGCAGAAAATTATGACTGAAAACCATGATCTATGGCAAGGTTTGGAGAACGCAGTCATCAGCTGCCGTAAATGTCCACGGCTTGTCGCCTGGCGTGAGGAAGTTGCCCTGGTAAAACGGCGCGCATACCTGGATTGGGATTATTGGGGTAAGCCAGTGCCAGGTTTTGGAGATCGTGAAGCGCGTGTTTTGGTGGTCGGATTGGCGCCCGGCGCACATGGGTCCAACCGCACGGGGCGTATGTTTACTGGTGACAGTTCGGGTGATTTTCTCTACCCGGCATTGTTCAATGCAAGTTTCGCAAACCACCCCCAGGCTGTTGACCGTGAGGATGAACTACTGCTGGCAGATATGTTCATTTCCGCAGTTTGCCGCTGTGCTCCCCCTGGGAATAAACCAAAAGCAGATGAAATCAGCAACTGTTTACCCTATCTGGAGTCTGAGATTAATCTGCTCTCCCGCTTGAAGGTTATTGTTGTTCTGGGTCGCATCGCTTTTGACCAGACTCTGCGAGTTTACCGCCAACGAACTGAAGAAAAATTGCGTTTTGATTTTAAACACCTGGCGGTTTACCAGCTGGGTGAGAACTTGCCCTGGTTGATTGCTTCTTACCATCCCAGCCGCCAAAACACACAAACCGGACGGCTGACAGAGGTTATGTTTGCTGAGGTGTGGGACACGGTTAATAAGCTCTTGGGTGGTTAACCATCTTGAGTCTCAAAGTACGAGTCATCTCGCCAAAATTTTACGATCATTATTAACCATCAAACATTATGGTAAAAATTGTGCTGCTGGTTAAACCCAGGTACCATGCCAGTTTGACATGGTACCCTCATGATTGGCCCCCTAGCCTAATCATTCGGGATTACAAATTTTAGCGGTTGCAATCAAAAAAAGAAGTTGACTGAACAACATAACTTTACTACATTCATAAATTAATCTTCAGTCCAGCTGCCAGACACACTGGCTGGCTTAAGGAATAAAATCCGCACATTTAGATTAGAAGATTGTTGTGCTTATGGAGACCGCCTAAGTGTATTCGATGATCTCATCCCCAATTAGATAACGTTGGAAGAATCCACACAGCTGCCGTTGGTATTCTT
>JALHTN010000392.1 GCA_022865865.1 Anaerolineales bacterium | reverse complement strand
TAGTAAACTCCGGCGGTGTCATCTTCGCTGCCCAGGAACACCTGATCAAGACACCAAGGCACCTGCGCATCCCGGATACCGCACTCGGTGACCGGAAAGCCGTGAACCAATGGCTCGCCGAACATGCTGAGGAGTTGAGCGCCCTGGCAGAAGAGCGTCTCAAAGCCGCTGAAGCCCATCGCAACGATGTCATCCGCCGCAACATCCGCGAATTGATTGACTTACTGCTGTCCGATGCCGATATGCTGCCTTTTGAAGCAGCCGAGAGTATCAGCGTACGGCGTATCACCACCAGCGAGAGTCAGCGCACAGCTGCTGATATCATGGCACCTATCCCCACGATAGATACCAGCAGTACCATCAAAACTGCCGCCGCCACCCTGGTGGAAAAAGGCTGTCCTATATTGGCGATAACCTCCCCATCCAACCAGCTTGCTGGTGTGGTCACCGAATGGGATATTACCCGCGCCACAGCCCAGGGTTCTCCCGATGATCTATCTATCCAGGAAATCATGACCCAGGGGGTGATCACAGCTGGACCCACGGACGGTATCCTGGATGTGATCCGTAAGCTGGAACATCACGAAATCTCTGCCATGCCAGTTGTGGCAGAGAAGGTTGTGCTGGGTATGGTCAGTACCGATTTGCTCGCTCGCCACTCCCTATATCGTCTGCTCCAATCTCAGGCAGCCTGATATGGCTTCAAAAGTTTTGGAAAATTGAGCCAGAGCCCATCCTGATCCATACCTTGAACAGGGACCATTGGTTGCATTTCGATGGGTTGGTCGGACGACCTTCGGAAGTGAAGAATCTCAACTAGATTTCGGGACATTTGCCACTATAACAAATCCAAATTTTTAATGATAATATTCAAAGTGGTCTTATCTATTCGTGATACCAGGAAATAGGAGCAAACCCATGATAAACAAACAAGACCTGCTCTACCGGCAAATCATCACCTTAAGCGACGGCGGTCGGGTGCTTTTACGCCCTCTAACTCCCGACGACCGCCAAAATCTCATCGACCTTTACGCTAACCTGAACGCCGAAGAGCTGCGTTTCCTTCGTCATGATGTCAGCAATCCTGAGGTGGTCAGCGCCTGGATCAATGACTTGGATTACGACCGAGTGCTGCCAGTACTGGCGTTGATCGGCGAACAGATCGTCGGAAATGCTACTTTACATTTCTCCCAAGGTCCGGCTCGCCACCGGGCAGAAGTTCGCATCTTCCTTTCCAAAGAAATTCGCCGCCGCGGATTGGGTACGCGTATGCTGCAAGCTTTGATCGATCTGGCCAAACGGCACAATCTGTACCTTTTGGAAGCCGAGATTCTGGCTGACCAGACCAACGTTATCAAAGCCTTCAAAAACATGGGCTTTAAACAGAAATGTAATTTAGATGATTACTTCATGCTGCCAGACGGTGAATTCCGGGATGTCGCTCACCTGATCCTGGAGCTGCGCGAAACTGGAGGGGAGTTCTAGATCAAGGGATCAAAGATGAACCAAATCCGGGTTCTGCTGGTCGATGACCACGCTATCCTGAGAGAAGGTTTGCGAGCGCGCTTAGAACTTGAACCTGACCTGCAGGTTGTCGGAGAGGCTGAGGATGGCCGCGCCGCGGTTGAGCAGGCGCGCCAGCTGCACCCTGACGTAGTTATCATGGATATCTCCATGCCGCTGCTAAATGGCATCGAGGCCACCCGGCAGATCAAGTGCTTGCCTGATAAAATCGAAGTCCTGGTGCTCAGCATGCACGATGATGAAGGCTACATTCGCCAGGCACTCACTGCTGGGGCTCTGGGTTACATCCTGAAGGATGCTGTCGCCAGGGAACTGATTGACGCCATCCGTGCAATTAATAAAGGTGAGGCTGTCCTCTCCTCCGCCATCACCCGCCTGGTGATCGAGGACTACCTGCGTTTCGGTGAAATTCGCCCCACAGACGAGGATGACTGTCTTACGCCGCGTGAGCGCGAAGTCCTGCAGCTAATCGCAGAAGGCTACACCAATAAACAGATCGCCACGATGCTGAACATATCCATCAAGACCGTGCAGGTGCACCGCACGAATATGATGAAAAAACTCGACCTGCACGACCGGGGGGAATTGATCAAATACGCTATTCAAAAGAAGATTATTGAGATATAGAAAAACAATCACGTCTTACTCGCCTTGGTTTTCAATCATTCCAACCATCTCCTGCCTAATTCAACAGCTTGCTGCCTGAAGAAATCTTTAACGCTCTCCCAAGCAACTTCTTGTCTCAAGGGAACAGGTTCCTCCTGGTCAGCTCGCTCAAAATATGCCAGCTGGCGGACTATTTGGGCTTCAAAGTCGCGCACAGATGGGTATTTGTCTGGTGCTATATACAATAACTGCTGCAGAGAAATCTCCTGACAGATAAAGTAAAGGTCAATAAAATCTTTTTGGCTGGCCCGCCCGGACAGGGTATCCAACTTCATTAAGCCGATATCGGCTACACTGGCCAGCTGGATATCCGCTGCCCTGACGGTAGGTTCAACCAGCTTGTAGCCATAGCCATAAAAACCCACTTGAACTGAATCGGCCAGGAACAATAGATTACCCCAGGATTGATCCACCAGTACAGGCTGGTGTCTCTTTAACACCTGAAAAATGCGCTCTCTTAGAGCTGGGATATCTTCTGTTTCGGAGAAAAAATCGAGGTCAACCGAGCGCCGGTGCCCTATTTGCAGAGCAAGACCAGTCCCGCCAGCCAGGTAGAATCGTGAACCCAGCTCGCTTTTTCCAAAAGTCCCCATGACCTGCTGCATTTGTGAGCTGATCAATTCCCAATACAATCTTACCATTGTCATTCCATCCGCGGTGAGGTGAATCAGCATATTGCTCACCAGGAATAAACTTCATTCTTTCTCGAAGCACTCCAAATCCAAAACCAGCCTCCAAAACGCCTAGTGGGGTTCCGGCAAGACAAAATCCCCCCACTCCTTAACCCAGTTAGTGATCATCGCTCGTGG
>JALHTN010000391.1 GCA_022865865.1 Anaerolineales bacterium | reverse complement strand
TGGTCATTCCCAGGGAACAATCCGTAAAGGGCTACGATTTACTAGAGCGGATCGGGGAGGGGGCCTATGGCTCAGTTTATCGCGCATACCAACCGCATATGCGGCGCGAGGTGGCGATCAAGATCATCCACCCGCGCTTTGCCAACCAGCCGAATTTCATCCGCCGCTTCGATTTAGAAGCGCATTTAGTCGCCCAATTAGAGCACCTGCACATCGTTCCGCTGTATGACTACTGGCGCGAACCGCAGGGTGCCTACCTGGTAATGCGCTTGATGAAGGGCGGCAGCCTGGAAAACTCGCTCGCTGAGCATGGATTCTGGGAACCAGAGCAGGCGGCACGCCTGGTAGATCAGATCGCCTCAGCCCTGGATGCCGCCCATAAGCAAGGGGTTGTGCACCGGGATTTGAAGCCAGCCAATATCCTCCTGGATGAGCAGGGCAATGCTTACCTTTCCGATTTTGGGATCGCTAAAGAATTGGAGCAGGGGGGGACAATCACCCAGACCGGGGCCATCATTGGTACACCGGCATATATTTCACCTGAACAGGTGCAGAGCCAAGCGGTCAGCCCCCAGACCGATATTTACTGCCTGGGGGTGGTGATCTACGAGCTGTTGGTCGGCGGGCACCCGTTCCTGGATACGCCAACTGCACAGCTTGTGGTCAAACACCTCACCGAAGCGCTGCCCGATGTGAGCGATCATCGGGCAGACCTATCAAAAGAAGTCGATCAGGTCATCCAGCGTGCGACAGCCAAAGATCCAACTTTACGTTACCCGGATGCTCTGGAATTGGCGGCGGATTTTCGCAGGGCTTTGCAGCTGGAGATCGAGGCTCCTGAAGTACCGGAGAGTGAAATCTATAACCCCTACAAGGGATTGCGACCCTTCCAGGAAGCGGATGCTGGAGATTTCTACGGACGCGATGGCCTGACCGAGCAGCTGCTGGCGCGCCTGGGGGAGAAGGATGAAGCCAGCCGATTTTTGGCTGTGGTAGGTCCCAGCGGGAGCGGTAAATCAAGCGTGGTAAAGGCTGGACTGGTTCCCAAACTGCGGGCAGGAGGCATTCCTGGCTCGCAGGATTGGTTCATCACGCAGATGAAACCGGGAGCTCACCCGTTGGAGGAGCTGGAGCTGGCCATCCTGCGGGTAGCGATCATCCAACCACCCAGCTTGCTGGGGCAAATAAAGGAAGATACGCGCGGAACCCTGCGCGCCGTGCGGCGGGTGATACCTGAGGGCAGCCATCTGCTCCTGGTTGTTGACCAATTTGAAGAATTGTATACCCTGGTCAGAGATTCAAGGGAGACGAATTTCTTCCTGGAGAGCATATGCGAGGCGGTGGGTGATCCCCACAGTCCTCTGCGAGTGTTGATTACACTGCGGGCGGATTATTACGACCGGCCGCTAAGACATCCCGAATTCAGCTCACTGATCGAGAGACGAACGCAGGTAGTAAAACCCCTATCCACGAGCGAACTTGAGCAGGCGATTCGTGGACCGGCCAATCGCTTGGGAGTAACCTTCGAGAGCGGGTTGACCGCCACCATCGTGGGTGAAGTACATGAAGAACCAGGTGCGCTGCCCATCCTGCAGTATGCACTGACCGAACTGTTTGAGCGGCGTGAAGGGCGGCTGATCACCAGGGATGCCTATGATCAGATCGGGGGTGTCAGGGGTGCCTTAGCCCGCAGGGCAGAGGAAATTTTCCAGAGCCTGGGTGAGGAAAAACAAGAAGCTGCACGGCAGCTGTTCCTGCGCCTGGTCACCCTGGGAGAAGGGCAGGAGGATACCCGTCGGCGGGTGCTGAGGTCCGAAGTCAACGCGCTGCTGGGAGAATCGTTGCTGGAAGTGATCGATTCATACGGGCGAGCCCGCCTGCTGACTTTTGACCACGACCCCCAGACCCGGGAACCGACGATCGAGGTAGCGCACGAAGCCTTGCTGCAGGAATGGGCTCGACTGCGGGAGTGGCTGGATGAGAGCCGGGCGGACATTCGTCTACAGCGCGTGCTGGGCAACGCGGCCGAAGAATGGCACCTGGCTGACCGGGATCCTGGGTTCCTGCTGCGCGGCTCACGGCTGGACCAGTTTGAGGCCTGGATGGAAAGCACGGACCTGGGCCTGACCCAGCTTGAAAAGGATTATTTCGAAGCAAGTTTAGCCGACCGCAGTGAGAGACATCAAATCGAAGCTGTGCGTCTGGCACATGAAGAATATTTAGAGCGCCGCTCGCGCAATTTCCTGCGGGCATTGGTGGGTGTATTAGCGGTAGCGATGTTGATCGCGTTGGTCCTAATTGGAGTGGCCATCAACCAGCGGGGTATTGCCCAGGACAGTGCCGCGACAGCGACGTATGCTCAAGGGATGGCGATTAATGAAGCAGCGACTGCGGTGGCCGCCCAGGAAGAAGCTCAGGAAATGGCAGCTGCAGAGGCGATTGCACGCGAAGCTGCAGATAAAGCGAGGCGAAATGCGACAGCCAATGAATTGGTAGCTTTCGCGAAGAATGAATTGGATAATCCCAGTGATGTCTCTTACAGCCTGGCACTTCTTCTGGCAAAAGAAGCGGCATTGATTACCTTGTTGGCAGGCGAACCAGTCATACCAGGTGCAGAAGATTTACTGCGCCAGTCAATCGTTCTAGCTCCAATCCAAAATATTAAATTCGAGGGACACGCCAGTTCAGTTAATTTCGCCACTTACAGCCCGGATGGAATGCTGGTAGCCACTGCAGGAGAGGATGGAACAGCGAGTATTTGGGATGCGCAGAGTGGCGCAGAACTGCAAGTATTAAGTGGACATGCGGGAGGAGTAAATCATGTGTCCTGGAGTCCAGATGGGAAACAAATCCTGACGGCAAGTAATGATCGCAGCGTGAAAATGTGGAACGTTGAATCTGGGGAAGAAATTATGACTTATGAGGGGCACATCAACAGGGTTTGGAATGCAATATGGAGCAGCGATGGCACTCAGATTCTCTCGGCTTCGGCGGAATTAATCATCTTTTGGGATGCGCAAACTGGAGAGCAGAATCTTCGTATTTCCTTAGTACCTCCAACAACCATAAAACCAATGAATTTTTTCCAATTAAATCCTTCCGGGGAATGCTTTGCCGCAAATTCTGCGCAAGGAGTAATTATTTTCGATTCCCAGAGTGGTGAAAAAATCATCCAGATTGGATTGGGATCAGGATTTTTTACTAATTCCGCAGATTGGAACAGCGATGGCAGCAAGTTGTTAACTTCTCATGGAATAAAAAATTCGGCCATTATCTGGGATGTGAGGTCAACTGAAATGATCCAGGAATTTCCCCACAGCGCCCTGGTTGAATATGCCTCCTGGAGTCCAGGAGACAACCAGGTGGCAACAGTTGCTAACGGTATTGTCCACATTTGGGAAGCTGATACTGGCAGGCTGCTGCACCAATGGCAGGTCAATTCTTCAACTCTTTGGTCGGTAGCATGGAGTCCGGATGGAAACCGGATTCTGACCGCAGGTGCAGATGGCGTGGCACGCATCTGGGAGCTCGGCACCCCAGGACAAAGCCAGCCGATAGAACATCTCAGTCCTTTGAGTACCGCCAGCTGGAGCCCGGATGGGAGATATATATTAAGTGCATCCACCCTGATCGCCCAAATCTGGGATGCTGAAACCAATCAGGAAGTGCAAAGGTTTGATGAGCACTCCTACCCAATAAATACGGCTGCTTGGGAACCAAATGGTGAGCGGGTTTTCACCGGGGATTCATTGGGAACAGCAATTATTTGGAATGCTGCCACTGGTGAGCAAATCCTTACTTTGCCTGGTCACGCACAGGCGATTTTAACCGCAGATTGGAGTCCGGATGGGAAATATATCATGACCGGCAGTCAGGATGGGAGCGCGAAGATATGGGATTCAAATAGTGGGCAGGAGATATACACACTAAGGGGGCACGGCAATAGTGTGTTAGCAGCATCCTGGAGCCCGGACCAAAAAATGATCATCACCACCAGCGCGGATTATACAGCCATCGTCTGGCAGGCTGATAATGGTGGATTTCTGCGGGAGCTAAATGGGCATACTGCAAGGGTAAATGCCGCAGACTGGAGCCCGGATGGTGGCCTGGTGGTAACTGCCAGCCATGATGGCACGGTCAGAATTTGGGATGCGATAACTGGCCAGGAGATCAATCAGCTCATTGGTCACAATGGACCTGTCTTATCAGTGGAATGGGCGCCTAATGGTCAAAAGATAGTCACGGGAGGAGAAGATCGGATGGCGCGTATCTGGGATGTCAGCACCAGCCAAGAGACTGGCAGAATCAGCGGGCATGAAGGTTCGATCATCGAAGTACACTGGAGTCCGGATGGAAGCCAGATCCTGACTGCCAGCACAGACAAAACGGTGCGGGTTTGGCCGGTGGGGATCGAAGGTCTGCTAGGCCTGGCTGATTCGGTAATATTGAGAGACCCCCCCGAATTTACTCCTGAAGAACGCTGCATCTACCTGCATGAGTGTGGAGAGTGAGACAGGGAATTCAAGAAATAACCACAAATTCTCGCAAAATCATTTAAGAAAATGATCTGAAATTATGCAGGATTAATGATTCAAACCGTTAAATCTTTGGGGG
>JALHTN010000390.1 GCA_022865865.1 Anaerolineales bacterium | reverse complement strand
GCTGCCGAAAAGTGACATCATCAAAAGCTCCCTGGTAGCGCAAGAACCCTTTAGTGTCCAGTACAAACAGATGTGGTGTGGTGATCGCCCCATACAGATCAGCAACCTGATGATTGAGATCAAGAAGCATCAACGGCAGCTGGCGGGTGTTGACCTGGCTGATAATTAACTCTCGGCTCTCATTTGCGTTGGAAGCGATGGGAAAATATTGAACTGCGGTAGCCCAATCCTGAAGATATTCAATAATTTTCTGGTCACTTCGCTGCGACCAGGGACATTCTGCTGACCAGAAGTTCAGGATTACAATATGTTCTTGATAATCTTTCAAGGAATGTAAGTTACCGTCCAGGTCCGGGAGAACGAAGCCGGGGGCTTTTTGATCCAACTGCAGCAGGGGTTGGTTGTCCATGATTTGATTATAACTCAGTGAAAGGACGCCAAAACATTTAGAATTGACGTAGAATTAACCCGGGTTCAAGGTGTGGTCGCAAGCATGTTGTACAATTTTATTAGTCGCAAAGAACGATTAGCTGGCCATAGATAATTGCCAATTCAGAAAATGTTAGCTGCACAGCAAACGGGGATCGTATGCGCATAGGGTATCAATGGTGGAGAGCGATGGTAGAATCCGCGCCATGAGACGTTGGCAATTTTGGGCTGGGATCGCCATCAGCTTGCTTTTCCTGTATTTTGCTTTGCGGGGACTGCAGTTTGGAGATGTCTGGGGGACTCTGCAAGAGGCAAATTACTGGTGGTTAATTCCAGGCGTATTAATCTATCTGGTGGCGGTTATAGCCCGCGCCTGGCGCTGGCATTATTTGCTCCGCCCGGTCAAAGATATCCCAACCACCACCCTGTTCCCAATTACCGCCATCGGTTATATGGGTAATAATATCTATCCCGCCCGTGCTGGGGAGGTATTGCGAGCCATTGTGCTTAAGAAATTCGAGGGTGTGCCCATATCTGCCTCCCTGGCGACGATCGTCGTGGAGCGAGTGTTTGATGGGGTCGTCATGTTGGGATTCGTTTTTCTAAATATACCCGAGCTGGCTCGATTAACCTCTTCTTCTGGCTTCATCGGTAATATCCAGACCCTGGCTTTGTGGGGTGCAGGAGCTTTTCTGGGTGTTCTGGCTCTATTCTTATTGGCAGCCGTGTTCCCGGAACGAGCGCTCTGGTTCGTGAAATGGATTTCTAATTATGTGATCCCTTCCAGGTTCAAGGAACAAGTGATCAGCATTGCAGAAAGCTTCTTGGGAGGCCTGGCAGCCTTGCGCTCACCCAAGGATGTCTTGATGATCTTTTTGACCTCAATCGTGATCTGGTTGTTAGAGACGGGGAAATACTGGTTCGTGATGCATGCCTTCCCCATGGAGGTCAGTTTTTTCACCCTGATGCTGATGAACGGTATTGTCAACCTGGCGACCACCATCCCTTCTGCGCCGGGATATGTGGGTACTTTTGATGCACCCGGTATCGCCGTACTGCAAGCCTATGGGATTGATAAAGCCATCGCAGCCGGATACACTCTGGTGCTGCACGTTGCTCTCTGGGTGCCGATCACGGTGCTGGGCGCGTATTACCTGGCCCGAGCTGGGATAAAATGGGACCGCAGCATGGTGGAAGAAGTACGCCTTGAAGATAAATGAAAATTGAGATCATAATGAGAATTTTTTATGGGCAATAAGAAACACAGCGCGATAATTGGGGCTGGGATCGGGGGAATGGCGGCAGCCTATGATCTGGCCGCGGCAGGGCACCGGGTGACGATCTTCGAAAAGGAAGATCATGT
>JALHTN010000389.1 GCA_022865865.1 Anaerolineales bacterium | reverse complement strand
GAATCCAGTCTCAGAGCAGCCTGCTCAGCCAATTCCGGGATAATCTCCACAGTGTAAACTTCAACACCTAGTGCACCCAAAACTGCAGCCTGGTATCCTGACCCAGTGCCGATTTCAAGGACCCTTTGACCTGGGAATGGTTGTAAAGATTGGGTCATCAAAGCTACAATAAAAGGTTGGGATATGGTTTGCCCGTAACCAATGGGAAGCGGGTGATCAGCATACGCCAAATCGCGCATATCCTCAGGTACAAATTTGTGTCTGGGTACAGAATGCATGGCAATCAAGACCGCTTGATCGTTGATGCCGCGTGGTTCGATCTGTTCTGCTACCATGCGAGCGCGAAGCGTGGCAAATTCCTTTTCATCTTTATCGGTGGGATTTATCGTTGGAGAGGATGTTTCAGTGGCTGATGGTGGTTCTTGGGTACGTTCAGGTGATTCTAGCGGTATGAATTCAGCACCAATTTGGCAAGCGCCAGAAAGAACCAGCAAAAAGAAAAACATCATTAACTTAAGAATTTTCATGGTAAACCCGCTCTCCCTATTATATAGAATCAGAGCGATCTGAGTCAATACTTGATAAATTGACGCGCACCTCTATCGGCTGTACAATTGGTCTTATTAATTAATTGGATTACCTGACATGAATAAAATGGTTTATTTTTACAATCAAGGTCATGAGAAACACTTTGAAGCTGGTCATCCTGAGCGACCGGAACGAGTGGAAGCGATCAAGTCTGCACTCGAAGAGAACGATTATTGGGCGGAATTCCCCCAGTTGCTACCGATAGAACTGCCTGAGCATATCCTGACCTCGATCCATAACAAGGAATTTCTCCGAATTTTGGAAGATACTTGTCGCAAGGGGATTCATTTTGATGCAGATACATATACAACTGCGGCATCCTGGGATTTAGCGCTTAAATCAGCTGGTGGGGCTGGAGCTGTTGCCCGGTCTATCTGGTTGGGAGAAGCCCAACGAGGATTTGCCTTGACACGACCTCCTGGTCATCACGCGACAGCACAACGGGCAATGGGATTTTGTTTGTTAAACAATGTCGCATTAGCAGCTGAATTCCTGCTCCAGGAGGAAGGTGCCAACCGGCTTGCGATTGTTGATCTTGATCTGCATCATGGCAATGGCACACAGGATATTTTCTACTCCAGAGGTGACGTATTTTATATCTCAACTCACCAATATCCTCATTATCCTGGAACAGGATGGATCGATGAGACGGGAAGTGGTGCAGGGAAATTTGCTAACGCCAATGTTCCTTTACCACCGTTTTCCGGAGACAAAGCTTTTAAACGAACCATGGAGGAATTTATCCTGCCTTTACTGGATAGATTCCAGCCAGAAATGTTGCTGATCAGTTATGGTTTTGACCCCCATTTCGATGATCCCTTAGGAAACCTGCAGCTCACATCCGGTGGTTACGGTGAGTTGATCAAAAAACTTGTCAATTGGGCAGACAATAACTGCCAGGGTCGCATTGGTCTATTTTTGGAAGGGGGTTACGATTTGCAGGCTGCAAAGGCTTGTTCATTAGCAGTTGTAGCTGCTCTGCTGGGCGATAACTTCCCAAAAAGATACGATCAAGGGGTAGTGCAGGAACTTGATGGAGGTTCTGAATCCTTCAATTCAATCCTTGGGCAGGCGAAGACTTTATGGGGGATCGAGTGAAAATAATTCGAAAGGAAACCGAAATGGCGGATTCAAACAGCACAGTAAATATTAAATGGATCCATTCATCGAAAACACTCATGGCTGGAATTGATTCACGCGGTACTCCCGTTGTGATTGGAATGTGGTCAGAGAAAGACACGCTCTGGAGGGGTCTAAAAGCCTCGGACCTGCTGTTGATGTCAGCTGCATCATGCTCAACTTACGATGTGGTAACTATTTTGAAAAAGAAAAGAGAACCATTAGAAAGCCTGGAAGTGATCTGCACCGGGGAACAGGAAAGTGAGCCTCCCAATAAATTTACGCACATCCACCTGCATTACATCATAAAAGGGCAACTCAAAACTGAAAGTGTGGAGAAGGCTATTCAATTATCTGAAGAGAAGTATTGTTCGGTCTTGAATACACTCAAAGGATCGGTTGAGATCACAAGCGATTTTGAGATTATAGAATAAGGAAAACAAAATGGAAACCAGTATAAGCATTCCGGTTGAGGAATATTCTCAGCGAGTGACAAAGCTGCTTACCAAGATTCACTCACAAGACTTATCCGGAGTGGTCCTGTTCGATAATTACTATATTCTGTACTATACAGGATTTGCATTTGTACCCACAGAACGCCCAATTGCATTTGTGTTGAATTCTAAGGGGGAACGGGCGATGTTTGTTCCCAGATTAGAAGTCGAACATGCCGAATCCCATTCGATCATCCAGCGGGTAGACCACTATCTTGAATACCCGTACCATCCTCACCCGATGGATTTGTTGAAGAAAATGCTAATCGATATGGGGATTAATGAGGATATCGGCGTGGACCATGATGGCTATCCCTGGATACTTGGATACCGCGGACCTGATCTAAGCAGCCTGATGGAGATAAAAACACATAAGATTACTGGTTTCGTAGAAGACCAGATGATGATCAAGAGTGGTGCTGAAATTAAATTAATCCGGGAGAGTGTTAAATGGGGTCACCTGGCGCATGTACTGCTCCAGCGATATACCCAGGCTGGTGCGACCGAAACCGAAGTCAGCCAGCGTGCTAGCCATGAAGCAAACTTGATTATGCTGGATACCATCGGGCCGATATATCGCGCACAAAGCCCATTTTCTGAAGGTGCTGGAGCTGGATATCGAGGGCAGATTGGCCGCAATGCAGCGATTCCTCACTCTCTGGCAAATAATATTATCTTCCAGTCTGGTGATGTGCTGGTGACAGGTGCAGGAGCTCCGGTATGGGGATACAATTCGGAATTAGAGCGCACCATGATCATAGGTCAACCATCAGATGATCAAAAAAGAATGTTTGACCATATGGTAGCCCTTCAGGATACCGCTTTTTCAGTACTGCAACCTGGTGCAAGGTGTTCAGATGTGGATCGTGCAGTGCGCGCATATTACGAGAAGCATGATTTGATGGCTTATTGGAAACATCATGTCGGACACGCAATCGGACTTCGATATCATGAAGCACCTTTCCTGGATGTGGGTGATGAAACCTTAATTCAAGCTGGGATGGTTTTTACAATTGAACCCGGCCTCTATAAACCCGAACTCGGTGGTTTTCGTCATTCTGACACTGTGCTCATCAATGAAGAGGGAAACGAAATTCTGACATACTATCCCCGGGATTTGGATAATCTAACCATACCAGCATGAACTTAACCGATACCTGTCATTCTATCCAACAGAAGAGAATCATTCGGTCGAAAATAATATCCCCCAGATGAAATTGGGTGGATGAATCGATATGACAGACAATAATTTGGTACCAAATATCCTAACAAAGCGGTTTGAGGATGCTTTGGTATATGCAGCTCGCCTGCATGCCAACCAAAAACGGAAGCGATCTGGGGTTCCTTATATCGCTCATTTGTTGGGTGTCACTGGGATCGTGCTTGAAGATGGAGGAACAGAGGATGAAGCAATCGCAGCTCTCCTGCATGATGCGGTTGAAGACCAGGGCGGATTGGAAACATTGGAAGAAATCAGGCTGCGATTTGGCACACCTGTCGCCGAGATTGTGCTTGCGGTATCTGATTCTCACACAGACCCAAAACCTCCCTGGCACATTAGGAAGGAAGCATATATTAACTCAATTCACAATGCGAGCCCGTCCGCGATCAGAGTCTCTTTGGCGGATAAAGTTTATAACGCACGGGCCACTCTGCGCGATGTCCGCCGGGAAGGGGATGATGCCTGGGCTGGATTTAATGGTGGCAAAGACGGCACACTCTGGTATTATGAGCAGTTGATCCAAGCTTTTGAAAAGCATGGGTCCAG
>JALHTN010000050.1 GCA_022865865.1 Anaerolineales bacterium | reverse complement strand
GCTCCGCGACCTTTGATTCTTATTGGCTCGGGATGGCAGACAGTATTCGATCAACTCATTACGCAATTCGATACCTATATCCCTTTGGATCACCGGCAGTTCGTCACGTTTGCCTCTGAAGTCGAAGAAGCATTCCAGATGCTGTGCCCGGATTAAATTCTTTCATCGGTGAGTCCTTGTCCTTGCTTATAAGCCGTTTATATATTTGCGAAGAAATCCTAGATGAACATATGGCTGCAGAAAAATTAACACCCCATAGAGAAAACTTTTCTGATTGGTACAACCAGCTGGTGCTCGCGGCTGAAATGGCCGATTATGCTGCGGTCCGGGGATGCATGGTTGTGAGACCGAATGGGTGGGCGCTTTGGGAAAACCTGCAACAGAAAAAGTACATTTCGCCAAGGCATACTAACTAACATGCCGGCAATTCATCCACCCCGACTCAAGATTCAAGCCCGCGAATTGACACAAAACGCATCTGATCCGGATGCTTTTTGCCGTTCTTATCATGAATTCTTAGATTATTACGCTGATCGGACCTATCGTCCAGGCCAAGTTGGAGTACCACCACCATTATTGCGCGCTTATCAAGTTCCCAAACCTGTATTTCGGGCGGTTGAGAAGGAATTGAGCGTGTATGCAGCCAGTAATCGAGAAGAAGCTCTCACTTTGGCAGATGTATTATGGTTAGAATCGTACCTGGAATTACGTCTCACCGCAGCTTCTCTGATCGGGCAGGTATCCCCATTCCCGGTTAAATCGATCTTCAGCAGGGTAGAGAAATGGATCCAGCCGAGTACCGAAGAACGATTGGTTAATGCCTTGGTAAATTCTGGTCTTGAGCGAATTTTGCATGAATATCAAGATTTGTATGTCAAACAGCTGGACACCTGGCTGCGGTCAAGGAATCGTGAGCTTAACCGCTTGGGATTAAAAGCCAGCCCTCCACTACTGGCACGCCGGGAATTTGAAGATTACCCTCTGCTATTCAAACGGCTGAATAAATTAATGCGTTCAGCAGACAACCCCCTCAGAAGCGAAATCCTGATCGTGATCGAGGAATTTGCAGCTAGAACACCCGAAGAGACGGCTTTCTTTTTGGGTCAAGAGTTGAAATCTGCTGGCGACAAAGTGCAAATTTCCTGGTATGTACGCAATAGTTTGAGTTATTTCCCACCAGATTCTCGTGCGTATCTGCGAGAGATTCTTCTGGGAATTGGGTGACCATAAGATCATAAACCCATAATTAAGGGGTTCTCTGGTATAATCAGCCCCGCTGACTAGCCCTGCCGGTGGTTTGGTGTTGAGCTACTACTGGTTTGGAGACCTGCAGTTATTAATTCAAAATAGGAGTTTGCAGACGTCATGACCATGAATAAGGAAGAGAAAAACACCGTCATTCACGAGTTCTCTCGCCATGAAGGCGATACAGGATCACCCGAGGTTCAGATAGCAATATTAACAAATCGGATCACTTACCTCACAGATCATTTGCGGACGCACAGACACGACGAGTCGTCACGCATGGGCTTATTAAAAATGGTTGGCCGCCGACGCCGATTATTAGCCTATATTCGCAAAAAAGATTATCAACGCTACCAGGCTTTAACCGATCGGTTAAGCATCCGTAGGAAATAATAATGCCTTGGTGAGTAGATGGCGATTAGGTTCCCATCTACTCTTTTTTTGCAATGTTAGAAAATTGAGTTTGAATACCTACATTTACCGCCATGCCGCTAGGGGATACAGAACTGCGGAAGTTCTTTTTCCAGGAGCGCATCACTAAGTAGTTTCAATACCAGGAGGTTGGGAATTGGAGACTGGTGACAACACGTGATTCTCCAAGCAGGTGTGTGTTGCCAACAGCTTCCAGTCCCTAATCCCTGGTGAAAATGTAAAAGGAGTAAACATGCAAACAGAAGTAAAAAGCTACACAACCACGATTGGTGACAAGCAGATCACCATGGAAACAGGGAAATTAGCCAATCAAGCCGGTGGAGCGGTGACTTTGCGCACTGGTGATACTATGGTTTTTGCCGCAGCCACCATGGGCAGGGAACCCCGGCAGGGGATCGATTTCTTCCCCTTGACAGTAGATTATGAAGAACGGATGTACGCAGGTGGGCGAATTCCAGGTTCGTTTTTCCGGCGAGAAGGACGTCCCAGTGAGGAAGCAATCCTCATTGCTCGTCTGACCGATCGCCCGATCCGACCCTTATTTCCAAAAGATATGCGCAATGATGTTCAAGTGATTCTCTACTCATTCTCTGCTGATACAGAGAATCCGATCGATATCTTGGCAGTAAATGCCGCCTCAGCAGCTTTGATGATCTCCGATACCCCCTGGGCTGGACCTGTAGGCGCGGTCCGGGTAGGACGGATTAATGGCGAATTTGTGGTCAATCCCACCTTCAGCGAAAAGAATGAGTCGGATTTGGACCTCCGTCTTGCGGGAACAAGAGAAGCAATTCTCATGGTTGAATGCGGTGCCGAATTCGTTCCTGAAGATGTGTTAGTTGCTGCTTTAGAATATGGCCACCAGGCAATTCAGCCGTTCATCGACTTGCAGGAGCAAATGGCTTCCGAGATCGGTAAAGCAAAACGAGATTATCTCAGCTTTACCTTGGATGAAGGATTGAAAAACGCCGTGTATGAACGATCTGTACCTGGTCTTGAAGAGATATTCAACCAGCCCTATCAGATAAGTTCTACCTATGGTGCCATTAATGATCTGCGGGATTCAGTTGTCAGCGAACTTTCAGCAGAAGATGAATCCTTGGCAGGAAGTATAAAACAAGCTTTCGAACAAGCAGAGAAAGATGTTGTAAGAGGTCGCATCCTCCAGCAGGGAATTCGTCCAGACGGTCGTGGTTTGACAGACCTGCGCCAGATTTCGGGTGAGGTTGAAATTAGCCCGAGGGCGCATGGCTCAGGGCTTTTCACACGGGGTGAAACCCAGGTGCTGACCCTGGCAACACTGGGAACGCCTCGCGAAGCCCAAGAACTTGATACCTTGTCACCCACTGAATCAAAGCGTTATATGCATCATTACAACTTCCCACCTTTCTCTGTTGGTGAAA
The DNA here is from genome assembly GCA_022865865.1 of Anaerolineales bacterium. The sequence goes on along the minus strand of JALHTN010000050.1, from coordinate 8,987 downwards.
CTCGCTTCTTGCGCGGTTCATCTAGACGAGAGATTGGGCATGGTGCCTTGGCAGAACGGGCTTTGCTGCCAGTCATTCCTCCAGAAGATGAATTTCCCTATACCATGCGTTTGGTTTCGGAGGTTTTGTCCTCCAATGGGTCAACCTCTATGGCTTCAGTGTGTGCATCAACCTTAGCGTTGATGGACACGGGTGTGCCGATCAAATCACCGGTAGCTGGTATCGCTATGGGGTTAATAAAGGGAGAAGGAGATCAATACGCGGTTCTGACCGACATTCTCGGGATGGAGGACCATCTCGGAGATATGGATTTCAAGGTTGCCGGAACGAAAGAAGGTGTTACCGCCCTGCAAATGGATATCAAGATCACAGGGATCACTTCACAGATTATGGCGCAGGCTTTGGAACAAGCTCGTCTGGCGCGTCTTTTCATTCTTGATAAGATGTTAGCGGTAATCCCCGAACCCAGACCAGATCTCAAACCCCATACCCCACGCATTACAGTGGTTAAAATCCCTATCGATAAGATTGGTGCCGTTATTGGACCTGGTGGAAAGATGATCCGCAGCATCCAGGAAGATACCAAGACACGCATCGATATTAACGACGATGGGTCAATATTCATCGCCGCAACAGATGGTGAAAGCGAAGCCTTGGCTCGAGATCGAATTCTAGCTTTGACTGAATCAGCTGAAATCGGACGCATTTACACTGGTAGAGTGGTCCGCGTCACTGATTTTGGTGCCTTCGTTGAGATACTGCCAAACACTGATGGCCTGGTGCATATCTCTCAGCTGGATAGCGAGAGAGTTAATCGGGTAGAAGATATCGTGCGCATGGGCGATGAGATCACGGTTATGGTTACAGATATTGATCCGGCAGGAAAAATCCGCCTTTCCCGCCAAGCAGTGTTGGAAGGATGGACCGCTGAGGAAGCCCGGGAGAAAGACCGGGCGGGTAAGAGCAAGAGCCGCAGTTCTGGTGGTGGTAGGGGGGGAGACCGCAACCGGGGTGGTAAATCCGGAAATCGTCGTTAATCACGTCCAATTCTTAAACAAAAAGAGCGTTCCTGGTGAGTTTACACAGGAACGCTTTTATTTATCGAAATGCATAAATAGTACTTGGGTCTAGAATACGGATGTCAGGGTGCCTCTATTGATCAGGATATAATTATAAATGGTTGCAAAGCGGAGAGAATCCGAAAAGGAGCACTGAATGAAATCTGATTTTATTTGGATGGATGGTGAGCTGGTACCTTTTGCAGATGCGAACATTCACATCATCACGCCTACATTGCATTACGGTGTCGGGGTGTTTGAAGGCATCCGCAGTTACCAGACTCCAAAAGGTCCCGCAATATTCCGATTGCGTGATCATTTGGAGCGTTTCTTAGATTCCATACACGTTCTTGGTGTTCTTGAATACCCATACAGCTTGCAGCAAATCCAGCAGGCTGTTTTTGATACTATACATGTGAACGGGTTTTCAGAATGCTATATTCGTCCATTAATGTATTTAGATGGACCGTTGGGTTTAAACCTTGATCTCTCAGTTCCAAAACTGGCGATTGCAGCCTGGGAGTGGGGTCCATATTTAGGCGAAGAAGCACAAATTACAGGTATTCATATGATGGTCTCTTCGCTTTCTCGCCTACACCCCAATATCAATATGACCAAGTCGAAAATCACAGGGAATTATGTCAATTCCATGCTGGTAAAATCCCTCGCCTTGCGCTCTGGATATGATGAAGCCGTAATCCTTGATCCAGCAGGGTATGTTGCCGAATGCACCGGAGAGAACATCTTTGTAGTCCGAGACGGGGTTATTTACACTCCACCCAGGGCTTCAATTTTGGAAGGGTTGACCAGGGACACAGTGATGACATTAGCAGCAGATCTTGGTATCCCTGTCGTTGAGGAGATGATAACCCGGGATCAACTCTACATCGCTGATGAGGTGTTCATCACGGGTACTGCAGCAGAAATTGTGGCGGCTCGAAAGATCGATTTTAGACAGATAGGAGATGGGAAACCTGGGAAAGTCATGCGATCTCTGCTGGAAAGATATTTGGATACCGTTCACGGGCGAGGCAAACGGTCCGAGCAATGGTTGGAATATGTCCCCAATGATCAGTCTGATTAGATCCTGAAAGTTTCTACGATATATTAATGTAATTTTATTGTTTTTAACCGCATCAGATTAATGTATTTCGTGGTGATTGTTGAAGATCACCATCAAAGTCGTGCTATCAGGTAAATGAACCAGCGGATATAATATCAAAATTACGAAACCATTGGAGATGTTATGGATCTTAATTTAAGCAGCGCAGCACCCCACCCGGCTTCCCCAGGAGATGATCAAGAAGAATCTGTTAGGGTGTTGATCATCGGTTCCGGGCCAGCGGGTTTATCTGCAGCTTTGTATGCAGCCCGGGCTGATCTGGAACCTTTGGTCTTAACAGGCATGGAATTGGGCGGTCAAGTTTCATTGACCTATGCAGTGGAGAACTATCCGGGCTTCCCGGAAGGTATAGGTGGGATGGAGCTGGTTGAGTTGTTCCAGAAACAAGCCCAACGCTTCGGTGCTAGGTTAGAATTTGATCTGGCAGCCGATGTAGATCTGTCTGAACGTCCATTTAAAGTTGTTACCCAGAACGGTAAACACTATTTAGCTGAGTCGCTCATCATCACGACGGGAGCAAGTGCAGTGCACCTGAACGTGCCAGGAGAGATCGAATTAACGGGTCGTGGTGTTTCATATTGTGCTACCTGCGATGGATGGTTCTTTAAAGACAAGGAAGTTATGGTGGTTGGCGGTGGGGACAGCGCAGTAGAGGAAAGTCTTTTCTTGACCCGCTACGCTGAAAAAGTGACCATTGTTCACCGGCGAGATGAATTACGGGCAGGTGCGCTTCTGACTGAGAGAGCGAATTCCAATCCAAAAATCAATTTTGCTTGGAACACAGTGGTGGAGGAAATCTCTGGAAATGGCGCTGTCCAGAGCGTTAAACTCCAGGACACGAAAACCGGAGAACAGCGAGAACAAGACATAGATGGTGTTTTTGTTTTTATTGGACATACCCCGAATACAAGCCTGTTTACAGGCCAGCTTGAAATGGACCAGAATGGCTACTTGATTGCAGATGACCGGATGCAGACGAATGTGCCCGGAGTATACGCAGCAGGCGAGGTGGCTGATCCTCATTTCCGCCAGGTGATTACCTCCGCCGGAATGGGTGCTGCGGCAGCCATTCAGGCGAATCATTTCTTGGGTGAGAATCCTTTACCGGAATAATAAGAAAATTTTCCTCCAGGTGTGATTCCATCTGGGGGTCAGTTATATTTAAAAGGGAGTGTGAAGATGAACAACAAGGTCTCGATCATTGGTGCCGGCATGACCGGAGCCACAACCGCTCACTGGTTAGCGGAGCGCGAATTCGCTGATTTGGTACTAGTGGACATTGTCGAGGGCATGCCCCAGGGCAAAGCACTTGATCTGCAGGAATCTTTACCGGTCATTGGTATTGATGTAAAAATCACAGGCAGCAACACTTTTGAAGCAACCGCAGGTTCGGATATTGTGGTCATTACTGCTGGATTGCCTCGAAAACCCGGCATGAGCCGGGATGACTTATTATCTGCCAATGCGGAGATTGTCCGTAATGCAACCCAAGAATCGCTTAAATACTCACCGGAAGCGATTCTCATCGTTCTAACCAATCCATTGGACACCATGACCTATTTAGCCATGAAAGTTGGTGATTTACCCCCAGAACGTGTGATCGGGCAAGCAGGAATCCTGGATTCAGCGCGTATGCGTGCTTTTGTAGCAATGGAATTGGGAGTCAGCGTTGAGAATATCAATTGCTATGTTTTGGGAGGTCACGGTGACGACATGGTTCCGCTTGTGCGGCATTCCAACGTTGCTGGAGTACCATTGAATGAACTGCTTCCCGCAGACAAATTGGATGCGATTGTCGAACGAACTCGGAAGGGCGGTGGTGAGATCGTCAGCTTACTAAAGACAGGCAGTGCGTTTTATGCTCCTGGAGCTGCAGTTGCCCAGATGGTTGAATCAATATTGAAAGATAAAAACCTGATTGTCCCTGCCGCGGCATACATGCGAGGTGAATATGGTTTGCATGATATATTCTTTGGTGTGCCAGTTCAACTGGGTCGTGAGGGCATGGTGAAGATCGTTGAATACCACCTTAATGATCAAGAACAGGCAGCTTTGAACAATTCTGCTGATGCGGTCAGCCAAACCATCGCAGCGCTTAAATCATTGGTGGAAATCTAAGATATTAAGTTAAGAAACAATTGGGAGAATAATTATGGGACTGAAAGCTGATTTTTCCGCTGAGCTGCCTGCTTGGCGGGAACGGGTTGCCAAGTTGGTCAATGAAAGCGGAGAAGTGATCGTTGATCAGGTAACCATCGGGCAGATCTATGGTGGGATGCGCAATGTCAAGGGATTAGTTACTGATATCTCTTATGTCGATCCAAGTGAAGGGATCCGTTTTCGGGGTTACACTATTCCTGAAGTTCTAGAGTTATTACCGAAACCACCAGATAGCAAGATGCCCTATGTTGGTGGATTATACTATTTGCTCCTGATCGGGAAAGTACCCACGGAAGAACAAGCATTAGATGTTGAGGCTGAGTGGAAAGCGCGCGCTGAAATTCCAGATTTTGTGTTTAATGTCATGAAATCCATGCCGCGTGATTCACATCCCATGATGCTCTTCTCGACTGCAATTTTGGCTTTACAACACGAATCAGTCTTTGCCCAAAAATATCAGGAAGGTATCACTCGCGATGAATATTGGCAGCCGATGTTGGAAGACAGTTTAAATTTAACCGCTAAATTGCCCTCCATCGCAGCATATATATACAGCATGAAATATAAGAGTGGTGAGTTCACAGGACCCAGAAACGATCTGGATTGGGGTGCGAACTTCGCGTATATGGTGGGTAATTCATCCAAGGAATATGTAGATTTAGCCCGGCTCTACCTAATTTTGCATTCAGACCATGAGAGCGGTAATGCCAGTGCTCATGCCACACATCTCGCGGCCTCAACCTTGTCCGACATCTATTTCGCCCTATCTGCGGGCCTTAATAGCCTTGCGGGTCCGCTGCACGGTTTGGCCAATCAAGAAGCGCTGCGCTGGCTGTTGGGTATCCACCTGGAATTTATTGGTGTTCCTACCAAGGAACAACTATATAATTACGCCTGGGAGAAACTCAACAGCGGTCAGGTAATCCCCGGTTATGGCCACGCGGTTTTAAGGAAACCAGATCCTCGCTTCACTGCACAATTTGATTACGCTCTCGAGAATTTGCCTGAGGATGAGATTTTCCAGATCGCTCGCCTGGTTTTTGAGGTTGTTCCCAGGGTCTTAGTTGAGCAAGGAAAGGCGAAGAATCCAGCCCCGAATGTGGATGCAATCAGCGGAACTTTGCAATACCATTACGGGATCAAGGAATTCGAATTTTATACGGTCATGTTTGGAGTTGGGCGTGCCCTGGGTGTTTCTGCCAATGCGATTTGGTCCCGGGCATTGGGTCAACCTCTTGAGCGTCCTAAATCTCTCACCACCGCCATGTTAGAGGATATTGCCCAAAAAGCGAAAGCATCTGCTTGATCGGGCTCCCGATTGCTTAAATAACAGGTGCTCACCGTAATTGGTGAGCACCTGTTTCTCATTAATAACTATGAAAAATAGAATTTAATCAATTACGGCGTTGGCGTTGCCGCGGGGGATAAACTACCTGACCACATGAAGACTCGCCTGTCGCTGGCCAAACCGGCCGAATCCCAAATCGGATTGCCATCCTCATCTGTACCTGCTTGACGGGTGGTCATTACCCACCAGCGATAGAGATGGGGTATGTTATCAGCTGAGCGGAAAGTTGCCGGTACAATGAATTTTGTATCGGTAACATAATCAACAAGTCTCCTGCTGTCTCCATCTGTGAAATCAACGATCGTAATTTCGTAAGCCTCATTTTCGAGTAAGGTTCCAATGGAGGCCCATTGCAGGGTCACCGTGTCTCCTGATTGGTTGAAGCGAGCCCCATCTGGTGGCAGCAGCAAGCTGGGACCATTGTATGGAGGCGGCAGGGTTGCAGTGGGCGTAGGTCCTGGGGTGGGGAAACGCTCACATAGTGGGATGATTAGAGGCATACCAGAAAATACAGTTTCGGAAGGTAACCCATTATATTCTTGGATAACTGCCATGGGTACATTGTAGCTGTTGGAGATACTGCTGAGGGTATCATTTTCCTGCACTTCATAATTGACCTTCTCGCAGGCTTGCTCAGTCGCATCGGCAGCACTGAGTGTGGCTGTGGGAAGCGAGGTAGGTGTCGGTGTTGGCTGTGGAATCAGGAGCTGCTGACTTTCAACAAGTGTATTGCAATCAGCCGGTAAATTGTTCAACAAGACGATGCTCTGGATTGAAACACCAAAAGCAAATGCAATCCCGGCACAGGTATCTCCTGCTGCGACAGTATACGTTGCTGGTGTGGGAGTTGGTAGCGGAATATCGGTTGGTATGGGTGTGGCAGGAGTGGGGGTGATGGTCATTGTCACAGTGGATGTTGCCGTAGGCGTCACTGTAGGTTCGACCACGCGTCCGGTTTCCTGGAGAGCAAAATAGACCAAGACTGCGCCGATTCCAAGAAACAAAGCCAGTAAAATCAAAGCGATTGGTAGGCTCAATGTGATTTGAGGCATACGGCTGCCCTGGACTACCTTGGTTATACCTTCGGATTTCTCAGTCCCGGATAAATCACTGCCGCATACCAGGCAGCGACTGGCATCCTCGCTCACTCGAGTACCACAAGTAGGACATAGTTTTGTAGGTTTTGAAGGGATTTCAGATGTCATAGGCGTATATTTTTGCCAAGTACCACTGGCAGCGGGGATTATACCAGCCTTTTATCCCTCTAGTGTAATTTTTCTCATTGCCTAATTAAACTCTAAACTTGCTAATACGAGCTGCCAATCAGGTTTTGGTGGATTACGAAGGCGAGCATGGTATACTGCGGCGCAGATGCAGGCTCATAGTCTCTATTTGCATATCCCATTCTGTCATCACCGTTGTAGTTATTGTGATTTCAATACCTATTCCGGAATGGATGCCCTCATTCCAGATTATGTGCAGGCGTTGTGTCAGGAAATTCGATTCATTGCACGCAGCTGCACCCAGAGAATCCCCATTCGTACTATCTTTTTCGGCGGAGGTACTCCCTCAATGCTCCCCAGAAAAGAGTTTAGCCGTATATTTGATACATTGCAATTAGAGTTTGATCTCCCCGAAGGGCTTGAAATAACGCTGGAAGCCAATCCAGGCAGGCTATCTTATGAGTATTTGAAATCTTTGCGCGAGTTGGGGATAAACCGCATCAGTTTGGGAATGCAATCTGCGAATCCGGAAGATTTATTGTTATTAGAGCGCCAACATCAATTCGAACAGGTGGCAATGGCAGTCGCTTTGATTAGAAAGGCTGGTTTTGAAAACTTAAACCTAGACCTAATCTTTGGTATCCCTAACCAGAATTTGGCGAGCTGGCAAAGGACCCTCGATCTTGGGGTTTCATTAGATCCAGATCACTTCTCATTGTATGCGCTCACAGTTGAAAGAGGTACCCCGCTGGGGAATTGGGTAACCAAGGGTTTATTGTCCGAGCCGGATGCAGATTTATCTGCAGATATGTATGAGTGGGCTGCTGATATACTAGATCTTCAAGGATTTGAACAATACGAGATTTCAAATTGGGCCAGGCGGGATCCTAGCGGGGATTTGCTGGTTTGCCACCACAATTTGCAGTATTGGCGTAATCTGCCTTATTTGGGAATTGGAGCAGGGGCGCATGGCTATTCTGGAGGGATACGAACTGCGAACGAGCTCAATCCACAGGAGTATATCCGAAAATTCTCCTCCCCAATTAAGAACTCCAATCAAGAACCGCTTTCATTCCCTCGAACCCCCGCGACACTAAATGGGATCGCAATTAATCGGGATGAAGAGATGAAGGAAACTATGATGATGGGGTTCCGACTGACCGTGGAGGGAGTTTCAAGACGTTCATTCCATGCCCGTTTCGGTGTTGATCTGGAAGAAATATTCAAAAATGAGATCGTACAATTAATTAATACAGGTTTGTTGGAATGGGATCCGCAAACTGGCGACCAGCTCAGGTTGACTCCGTGGGGGCGTTTGTTAGGGAACCAGGTATTTATCCATTTCGTTTAAAGAATTTCAAACTTCCCGGTTCAAGAGGCGTTTGGCAAGATCCTTCAGTGCAACTCCAGCTTCCCCATCTGGATTTGCCAGGGCGAGTGCTTGGAGAGCTTGTTCTGTCATCCGGGTAGCAGAATCCTGGGTGTACTGGTAGGCTCCTTCACTCTCCAGCTGTTCAGCCAGGGTCTCTGTTTCGCTTGGGACGATGGGTCCTAAATTCCATCTGGCTTTAAACTGACCATCCTGGTTTAGTCCATAGATAACCGGCAATGATTTCTTTCCGGCAATTAAGTCGCTTTCGTTTGATTTTCCGGTCAGAGCAGCATCTCCCCAAATGCCCAGGATGTCATCTTGGGCTTGAAATGCCAATCCAAGGTGGTAACCGAAATCGCGAAATGCCTTGCGCCGCGCGTCTGAGCAAACTGCCGCAATAGCACCCAACTCTGTACAGGCTCCTAAAAGAGCGGCGGTCTTGCCACCCACCATCAACCAATAGGCCTCCATTGAGAGCGAAATTCGCGATTCAAAGGCCAAATCGAGGTATTGTCCCTTGGTTAGCTGCAGACAGGCGCGCTGTAGGGTATAAGCAGCTTGATTGGCAATCTCTGGAGAAGAGGTTTTTTCCATTTGAAGCAGAGAGAGATGCGCAATGGTTAACATTGCATCACCTGTGTTGATCGCTTGAGCTATTCCCCAGCGTTTCCAAACTGTCTCCCGACCCCGTCGCAGGGGACTG
>JALHTN010000388.1 GCA_022865865.1 Anaerolineales bacterium | reverse complement strand
CCAACTGCTCCAGCTTGTAAAGCCTGCTGGACCAACTCTTTGTCATAAAAGCTGGTCAGCACTTACTATGGCTCTCAGCCAAATCTCAATGGGCAAATGCCCGATAGGGATTGGTATGGGTGAGTTGATGGATCGCTGCTTCCGCTACTCCGAGCGCCCGAAGTTTGGGCAGAAACTGGTCTGGTAGATAGGTGTAAGGTTTGGGAACACCACCCCCCGGCAAAGCCGGATCGTACCAACCGCGGTCATGACTGAGCAGCAAGTGATCACCCAGACCGGCATCCAATAGGCGTTGAATATTCCGCAAATCGTCCTCATCCTGATTACCAATCGCATCGTACTCCAGCCAAGCCCCTCGGCGCGCCATCTCCAGATGTATCGCAAACTCCGGCTCGGCGTGCGTGTGGATCCAGATAAAGCGTTCGGCAGCATACCCCATCGCTTCGATGATATTGAGTTGATCTCGAGCAACCCGGCCTCGGATCGTGTGACTCCCGATAACGGCATTGGTTTCTCGACCCGCAGTGGCTGCCGCCCGCAGGATTTTGGTTTCACAGGCGGTTAATCCGTCATCCCCGGCGCTCAACTTAATCCATCCCGCTTGTACCCCGCTGTCTTCAATTTCGCCTTGCAGTTCGCTCAGCATCCACTCTGCCAGGTGGGCTTCGCTGGCGGCATGGACCCAGTCCGGAACCCACGGTTCACGATAAACACCGGTTGGGATCACCACGGGTAGCTGGGTGGCCTCCGACACCGCTCGGTCAATATCAGCCCGGCGTCCTACGCCGACGGTGCTACATTCGACGATGGCGGTTACACCGGCTGCTTGTGCTTTGGTTATTTCCGGACCCATAAGCTGGATAACGTGTTCAACTTCGGCCTGGGCATAACCGGCCGTATCCCACGTCCGAAGGTCTACAAAGATGTGTTCATGAGGCAAAATAAGACCCAATTCAGCGAAATTTCTGGGTCCCAGGGTGGTAGGGATGCTCGTCATCATACTTTTCCTTAAAGGATCTCGATTTTCAACGATAGATCAATTATATGCTGAGAAAGCGATTAGCACCACCGCTTAACGGATGGGCTCAGCAGCCGCGACGGGACCGTATCATAATCGGCGGAGCCGCTGCCTGCCCCGCTTCTATCCGCGGAGCTGGTGTTGGGTGGCCTGAATTGCCGCACAAATGTCTATGCTCTTTTCAAGACTACGTCAATCTGACTCATCTGTTCCGGGGTTAGCGGGCCGAACTCCATCGCCCCAGCATTCTCCTCAACCTGCTTCACGGTGCGAAAGCCAGGGATGGGAATGGTCTGTGGGGTGCGGGCCCAAAGCCAGGCGAGGGCGCCTTGCGCCACCGTCCGACCCCCGCTGGTGAGGATTTCCAGGATGGCATCACGCAAAGACATCCATTCCTGGTTGGGTTTGCCCTCTCTAAAGTACTTCATCCACTCCGGGCTTTTTATGCCACGCACGTCATCGGCGGAGAGTTTCGTCGCAGGAGTGTATTTTCCAGTTAAAAGCCCCATCGCCAGCGGACCGCGGTTGATGGCGGCCAGGTTGTGTTTCTCGCAGAATGCGATCATCGCCGGGTTGTCATCCAGCACATTAAGCTGCAATTGGATGGATGTGCAGTTCGGTCCCTGGACAAAGACCTCTGCCCTGTCGACAAAATCGGTGCTCCAGCCATAAGCCCGGATTTTACCTTCCTGCACCAGCTTTTCAAGCGTATCCCGGACTGGCGCGGCTTTTTCTGCAGGGTAATCATTGGCATGGAATTGATACAAGTCAATGTAGTCGGTATTCAAGCGGCTAAGGGATTCTTCACAGGCATTGCGGATTCCTTCCGGCGATGCGTCCGCTCCCGTCACCTGACGAGTGGTTTCGTCGAACACGGCGTTAAATTTCGTGGCAATGACAACCTGCGACCTGCGGCCGGCGATCGCGCGGCTGAGCACCCGTTCGCTGTGGCCCGCGCCATAAACATTGGCCGTATCAAAGAAGTTAACTCCTCGATCCAGAGCGACATGAATGGCTCGGTGAGACTCCTCGTCATCTACTTCCCCCCATCCGAGAGGGGTCTCTCCGGACCAGAATGGGCCGCCAATTGCCCAACACCCCATACCCAGGGCACTCACTTCGATTCCGGAGCCACCTAAAGTG
>JALHTN010000387.1 GCA_022865865.1 Anaerolineales bacterium | reverse complement strand
TGGTGTACTCTTTGAGGCGGATGATTTATCTGTTTCTGCATTCCCAGTTCACCACCGTGGGCCTGATTGCTTTGGATACTTGTTTGAAGAAAAATCTCGTCGGCCCTTCCTGCCGCATAAGGCTGAGCAGTTGGAGATCCCCCCTGGTCCACTGCGACGAAAACTTGTTGCCGGTCAAACGGTCCAACTACCCGATGGGCGCGTGATCGAGCCCGATCAGGTGCTTGGACCTGCCCGGCCGGGAACCCGAATGGTGCATGTGGGTGATTCCGGGCGCACTGATAATTTGCTTGAAGTATGTCACCAGGCGGATCTCCTGGTGATCGAAGCTACTTACCTGAATGAGGAGGCTGAGATGGCGCGCAATTTTGCCCATCTCACCGCTCGCCAGGCTGCAGAACTGGCTCGGGAGGCCGAAATAAAAAACCTGATCTTGACTCATATCTCTCGACGTTACCGTGAGCGGGACGTGATAGCAGAAGCCCGGGAAGTATTTCCTCAAACAGCTGTGGCGCGCGATTTTGATGTTTTCCAGCTAAAAAGAGACGAATGCCTTCAAATTGCGGGGAAATAAAACCGAAAGAATTATTTAAGTCAGCGCTAATATAACCTCAGTCTTAATGATGGGGTTACTTGGTAGCTTATTGTGATTTTCCCGCTGCTGCTAATAATCAGGTTGAATGGATGATTGTTATCTAGACTGTTGCCCCGGTAAAATTAAACCCGCTGAGTTTTAAGGCGGGTACGCGTTTTGCATGGCTGCCGTACTCTGATTTCAGCAATCGTATTTCGCTGCCGATTGACTCAACATTTGCCAATGCATCCACATATGATTGTGTGAAACGCAGGTTCTTCACCGGGTAAGCGATCTCACCCTGGTCGATCAAAAAAACACCATCCCTGGTCATTCCAGTTACGATGCAATCACGGGGATGCACCAGGCGTGTGTACCAGAAACGGGTAATATATAAGCCCTTCTTGGTATTGGAGATCATATCTTCCAGGCTGGTATCCCCTGGTTCCATGAACAAGTTAAGACCAATCGGGCCAATGCTTTGCATGAAGGGGGGAAAATATGGAGGTACTGCATGGCCGGTGCTGTAAGTATCTGCCTTTATCGCGGTTGAGCGATCGTAGACTGGACTGGTCGCTACCCCCTGGGAAACGATATCTACCTTCTGTTTAGGAACGCCTTCAGAATCGAAAGGCATCGGCATACCTCTTGGGTCCAGGCCATCATCCCAGATGTTGACTTGAGGGCTCATGACCGGCTCGCCAATGCGGTCGTTCATCCACGATCTCCCGTCCAGAATGGATTGACCTCCCATGCCGTACATATTCAACATGTCAAGCAGATCATCGGTCACGTACGGGTCAAGGATCACGGGAAAATCTCCAGGTTCGATGTCCCGGGGATTGCGCCCCAGTTCTGCTTTATGAATTGCCTCGCGTCCAATAGCTTCTGGATCAATATCGGCAGCCTTCCAACTCGAAGATTGAGCCCGACCAGAGGAATTGGCTGACATAGTTACGGTTTGAAAATCAGCTTCAGTGATGCTGTAGAAAGCAAATAGATCGAGGGAATTCGCCACACTGAAACCATTAACCCCGGTGGAGAAGGCACCGGAGGCGTTGAGCCCTTTTTCCTCCGCTAGGCGGCAGATGATGGCCACATGGTCGGCGCGCTCCTCAGGTGAAAAGATCGCTGTTGGTTGGTCGAGAACTGAAACTGGCACATAGCTCGTTGGTTCAGCAAAACCAGGAAAGTTCGGGTCTTCTGGGCTCGCAGCTGCATTGGCCCGGGCCCGCCCCACTAATTCGTCAAGCGTAATGGCATCCAACCGGTTTGTAGAAGCCATACCCTGGCGCTTGCCAAGCTGCAGTCGCAGGTATACCGTGAAATTAAGTTCAGCAACATTTTGGTGTATGGTATTGTTTGCAAAGCGGGTCAGAGCATGTTCCTTGTGAGTTAACACCACTTCCGCGGGTTCCTTTCCGCAGCGCATTAATATCTGCTGGCTTAATTCTCGGGCTTGATCTTGCTCAAGCATATTGAACTCCTGTATATTTAGTCGATATTGGGTGATCATCTACCTGGCATGGGATGGCTGCGGCCGAGCGGATTACCCTGGAATATGGATAGGCTCAGATTAACCTGCTAAATAACACCCACCTGCACATTACGGAAGCGTGCTGGGGCAGCTCCATGACCCGTGTGGGCGATTTGTCCTGGTTGGCCCTTCCCGCAGTTCGGAGTGCCGTACATTTTCCAATGATTTGTGTTTGCCACAGCATCACAGCTGTTCCAAAACTGAGGAGTAATTCCGGTATAGGTTGGGTTCCGCAGCAGACGCCCTAATTTACCATGCTTGATTTCGTAACCGATCTCGGTACCGAATTGGAAATTATAGCGTTTGTCATCGATCGACCAAGAGCGGTTGGTTTCCATAAATATTCCCTGGTCGGTATCCGCGATCATATCTTCAAGATCCCATGTGCCTGCCTCCAAGCTGACATTCGTCATGCGGATCAGCGGTATGCGATTCCAGCCGGAGGCGCGCATACAGCCGTTTGAAACTTTACCCAGCTGGGATGCAGTTTCTCGCGACATCAGGTAGCCGACAAATAAACCATTTTTGACTATCGGCGTCGATTGGGCTGGGACTCCTTCGTCGTCCCAACCGAAGGTACCCAATCCAAACGGGCGTTGGCTTTCAGCGGTGAGGTTGACGAATTCCGAACCGTATTGGAAGGAATTTAACTTTTCCGTAGTCAAAAATGAAGTCCCAGCATATGCAGCCTCGCTGCCGAAAACTCGATCAAGTTCGATAGGATGCCCACATGACTCGTGGACCTGCAATGCTACCTGATCTCCACCCAGGATCAGTGTTGTGGTAAGGTCACGGGGACAGGGATCGGCAGTTAATAGAGCCACTGCTTCACTCGCAATCCGTTCTGCATTGCCCGGAAGATCCCAATCCAGTACTGCTTCCCACCCGGCTGTGACCTGCTGGCGACCAAATGATGAGGGATAGGAACGGGATTGAACCTCACCACCTCCCACCGCGATCGCTTGTATGCCTCCACCTGTTTCATAAATGGTTTGCTTGGTGCGCGCCCCCTCTGTATTGGCAAACCATTTATCCTCTTGGATAAAAGTCAAATTGCTGCGCCGCACACGTACCCCTTGCACGCGAGCCAGCTCCGCGTCCGTTGCAATTAATACTGCCAGTTTGGTCTCCTGGGAAAGAGCAAAAGGATCGATCTCGATCGGTGTTTGGTATTTCCCATGGCTGGTTACAGGTGGGCCCAGGTCGATTTGACTGCCAGGGGCGCGGCTTGAAGCTCGAGCGATCTCAATCGCTAAAGCAGTAATGCGCTCAATTTCCTGTGCAGAGAGATCATGGCTCGATGCAAAGCCCCAGGCACCAGAAACAAGAGTTCGCACTCCAAAACCTGTTGACTCAGAATAATTAAGTGCTTCAACAACCCCGTTTTTTACCACCATAGTTTCTGTGTGGTTTTGGATAAGGCGGATATCGGCGTATTCTACCTGCTGTAATTGGGCATAATTGAGGGCACGGTCTATAAGATCCTTCAACATTGGCTCCTTTAATGAAAAAAGCCTGGAGTTCTTAAGCTCCAGGTTAATGCCTCATCTGAAACGCTGCTCTGACCAGACATCCGCGTCATTGTGGTAACCAGCCTGTTCCCAAAATCCCAGCTGATCTTCACTGAGAAATTGCAGACCGCGCAACCATTTAGCACCCTTCCAAAAGTAGGGTGTCTTCAAGCCCGAATTACCGATTATGTGACCAATCACGCCGCGCAATGGGTAACCGTGATCGGGTGTGATCGGTTCGCCATTGTAATGAGTAGCTAAGAGAAAGTTGTCCTGTAAAACGATTTCCAGGGGAAGATTGGTAGTAAATCCATACTCTGCATGCTGCAGAACATACTTTGCATTGGATTGCAAAGAAATCAACCCTTGCTCGATTAAGGTCTTTACAGAAACACCTTCCCATTCCGTATCGAATTTGCTCCAGCGGGTTACGCAGTGAATGTCCATCACAATATTCGTGCGAGGTAATTGGTTGAACTCATCCCATGTCCACTGGCTTTCTGTGAGAACTTCTCCCCAAATGCGGAAATCCCAGGTTGCCGGGTTGAAACTCGGTACTGGTCCGTAATGAAGCACTGGAAACTTCTGGGTTAGTGATTGACCAGGAGGCAGGCGACCCTCATTGCGGACCCGGTTTTCATCTTCTTTGCGCTTGAATATATTGTTTAGCATCTTTACCTCCAGGTGGCGTGATTATATCAAGCCACCCTGCGGAGCGGCAATATCTCAAATGGTCACAGATTCTCCAGGAGCAATCACATGAACCTTTGAATCGGTTTCATCTTCAACTCGTTGTGCCCAATCTTTTGGGTCCTGTGCGATAACTTCAAAGGTGTTGTAGTGTATCGGTACGATCTGTCCCGGCTCCAGCATCTTGACTGCTCGCAAAGCGTCATCTGGACCCATTGTGTAATTATCTCCGATCGGAAGTATGGCAAGGTCTATGCCTTCCTCCCCGATCAGGCGCATATCTCCAAACAAGCCAGTATCACAAGCCATGTATATCTTCTTGTTATCATTGGTGGTGAGCAGAAAGCCTGCGGGATTGCCCCCATATGATCCATCTGGGAGACCAGAACCGTGGATCGCCAAAGTCAATTTTAGATACCCGAAGGGGTGCTGGAAGCCACCACCCAGGTGCTGACCATGCGTACGAACACCTTGTTTATCCAACCAATCGCTCAGCTCGGCATTGGTAATCACTACTGCCCCAGTCCGTTCAGCGATGGCAACCGTATCGCCAAGGTGATCGCCATGCCCATGACTCAGCAAAATGAAATCGGCATTAACCTTTGCCGGAGCAACCGATGCAGTCGGATTCCCGGAAAGGAAGGGATCGACCAATATATTAAACCCATCTGTTTCTAAACTAAGTGCGGCATGTCCTAACCAGGTGACTTTAGTGCTCATAAGTGCCTCCTTTCAATAATTAAAATCATATTGGATAACAAAGAGATGAGGTTTTTTGAATTGCTCAGGGATAACAACAAGATCAAATGCTATTCGAAGACAATATTTACTTGGCTTGAATCAGATTTATCCTGACCATCTATGGGGGCTTCAGGTTCATCGCGACGCAGTTTGAATGGGATTTGAATTATAAAACCCACTGCGATAATAATTTCCCCAAAAAGAACTCCCATGGCTTGCCAGGGTCCATAGAAGGGGATTTCTGGGGCGAGCTGGGTTCCAAACCCGAAAATATCCGCCATGCCAGCGATGACCGCGATCACGAATCCGGTGGTAACTAGGCGCAGTCCAATATCGGCCAAAATGGTTTTTGGGTGTTTGTTCCACAACACATTCAGACAGATGTATCCACCCAGGCATATAATCGCCAAACCGATCAAAAAAACCGCGATCTGGACAAAGCCGATCACCGTGCTGCGGTCCAGGCCGAACAAATCTGGAGTGGCACCGATCAAAAAAATCGCAAATCCGACCAGCATTAGAATCATTCCCACGCGGATGCGGAAATGTCCATTCGAGCCTTTGCTTCCTTTTTGATTCATGTGGATCCGGGTAGAGACTCCTTTAAGTGGGTCAGCCAGTTTGTTCCCATAATCGCGGCGGTATCAGTATCAGTATAGCCTCTTTTCCTCAGGAGCGGGATCAACTTCTGCAGATCCGCAATGGTATCAATCTCGCCCGGGACGGATTGCAGACCAAAACCACCATCAAAATCAGTGCCAATACCGACATGCTTAGAATCTCCGGCCAGCTGGCAGATATAGTCAATATGGTCGACCACCAGATCGAGTGAAATCACTGCGCGGCCTTGGTTGAGATTCCAATCCCAGCGGAGAAACTTATTATAGGGTGGGATACCGACAATGCCATCTCTTTCGATGAGACCCTGAAGAACCCGGTCGGATAGAAATCGATTGATTTCAGCCTCCTTGAGTAGTGCTTGGGGGTTGCTATGGGTAGCAACTATCGGTCCGGGATAGACATCCAAAGCCTGCAGAACAGCCTGTTCATCCATATGTGATAAATCCAGCGTCAAACCAAATTCAGCCATACCTTCAAGGAGGGCAAACCCTTCAGCGGTTAATGGCCCGGGTTCCTGAGTTCCACCACAATAGCGAGTGCCTGCCCAGGCAGGACCGATCAAGCGCACTCCTCGCTGCCACCATTCTTCCAGTTCGGCTGGTTGGCGCACTCCCTCTGCCCCTTCCATTAAAATCACCAGCCCGATTGGTGCTTGGGACTCTGCTGATTTTTCCCAACCAGCCAGTACAGTTTCTAGATCTTGCAAGCTTTGTACCATTTGGAATTGATCGGGGTTTTCATCGACCAACCGCTGGTATGCCTCCATCTGTGCAAAGTAGGCTCTGTGTGCTTGGGCTGTATCGGCGTAGGTTTGCTCATCCCACTCACCAAGTTTGTGGCGCGCAGGTGCCGCGAAGAGAGTAGCGAAGATAACTGCGACCTTTCCACGCTGGTATTCCGGCCAACCAAGCAACGTATCACCGTTGCGGAGTGGAGTTTGACCACCAGATTCCAGTTGGCGTGTTTCTTCAACTGAGCGAGTGTAATCTCTCCCAAATGAAAGCATATTCCAGGCGAGGTCTTGATGGGAATCAACAATAATCATGGTGTTTTTACCTTACCTCCTCGACTCTTAACAAAGCGGTGGATATTTGGCGGTCGATCTTGCCCATGGGGTAATCACCCAGAGAGGTCACATCGCTCCAGGCTAATTGGGTGTGGAAAAGTGGACAGGGTTGGCTTCCATTTAGTTCACAAAGGAAGGCATGTAAGGTAACTCGAAAGTGGGTATAGGCGTGCCGGTAAACACCAAAGGGTGAACCAATATTGATATCCACTCCCAGCTCTTCACAAATTTCTCGTTGTAAAGCTGCCACCAAGTCCTCTCCAATCTCTACCTTTCCTCCTGGAAATTCCCACAAACCTCCTAGCAACCCATCAGTTGGACGCTGTGCGATTAATACTTGCTGGTTCTTCTGGATAATCGCCGAGCTAACAATATGATGGGGAAGGGCAGGTTTGGATATTTTAACAGGGCGTTCTGCTTGTACTCCAAGAGAATATGCTAAACAGGTTGAGTTTATTGGGCATGCAACGCAATGTGGTTGTCGCGGTGTGCAGATAAGAGCTCCCAAGTCCATCAAGGCTTGATTATATTCTCCAGCTCGACCCGGGGGTAGATTATCTCCGGCGAGCTGCCACAGATGTTTTTCTCCATCTGTAGATCGAGCAGGTTCCCGCACGTCAAATATTCTTGCCAGAACCCGGCGGATATTGCCATCCAAAACTGGTTCATCCATTCCAAACGCGATGGAAGCAATGGCACCTGCTGTATAACGACCGATGCCTGGAAGAAGGCACAGTTGGTTTACTTCTTGGGGGATTTGACCTCCATGTTCAGATATCACGATTTGAGCTGCAAGATGAAGGTTCCGGGCGCGTGAATAATACCCCAATCCCTCCCACGCGACCAATACCTCATGTTGGGATGCATGTGCCAGTGAGTTCAGCGTGGGAAATCTTTTCATCCAGCGCTCGAAGAAGGGAATAACGGTTTCGACTCGCGTTTGCTGCAGCATTACTTCGGAGACCCAAACCGGGTAGGGATCAAGATTAT
>JALHTN010000386.1 GCA_022865865.1 Anaerolineales bacterium | reverse complement strand
CTCCCATCCAGATATCTCCGGGTGGTCCAATTCTCTGGCGTACACCCACATCCACGCTGATGTCGACTCGATCAAGATCGCTACCTCTGACAGCATGTCTGCAACCAAGCTGTGTTCCTTTAATGGTTTCCCTGCGATTACCCTCTCTGTGGTCCATTTCTTGATGATCTCATAGACGCTTTTCATCACCCCAATGCTCATCGCGCTGGAACCAATATTCCCCATGCTAATCGCTCGTTTAAAGTACTTCAGATCTTCGCCGGGACCATGGCAGCGGTATCTGCGGGGTACCCTGACATTGTCAAACCAGACGTCAGTATTCAAGTCCGCGGACATCCCTGCTTTCTGGTAGGGATTGCCCACAGATACTCCCTCAGCTTCTGCAGGAACCAGTACCAGGGCAAAGTCGTTGGGGTCCGTTGAGCCTCTGCTCGTCGTGCATACGATAGTATAGAGATCGCCCAGATGTCCAGAATTGCTGGGCCAGACCTTGTGACCGTTGATCACCCATTGGTCCCCGTCCAGGGTGGCGGAGGTCTGAATTGTCTTGCCATGCATGCGCCCAATATTTTCAATATCCGCACCACTTGCAGGTTCAGTCATGGCGAGGCTGCCAACATACAACTCTTCACCACAGAATTTTGGCCCAAATTCTGTGAGTAATTCCATATTGCGATGCGGTTCCAACATGATGGGTACCATGCCCCAGATGGAGCAAATGCAGGCAGTGGCAAAGCCTGAATCGATTCTAGCCAGTTCCTCACATACTATCGCTGTGAGCGCCACGGGTTCAGGCATATCGGTACCGCCTACTTCGGCAGGGAAAAAAGCTGCATTCACCCCCAGATCGATCAGGACTTCTTTCATCAATGGTGAGATCAGTTTATGCTCATGCCAATCTTCATCAACCTGCTGCCTGATTGGCACATATCTATCCTGACCCCATTTCCTCAGAACCTTACCCAGGTCAGTTAAAAAATCTGAAACCCATTCTTTTGGCCGGATAAAATCATCTATGGTTGGCATGTTACCCTCCTTTGTGTCTGCAGGCACGAGTTAATAAATAATTAGTGGGGTATTCTCGGATATTATTATTTCAGCTAAATTACCTCCTGTGATTTGTTCGCCCAACCAATTTGCTGAAAGTAATTTCGGAGATGACTTCCAAGCTGAATAGAAGCCCCTGGTGAAATTCGTATTCTTTATTGTTTCTAGTGAACATGGAAGCTGAACCTCAACGGGTTGGAACCTGCTGTACCTGGTAAACCCCGATCTTCTTGGAGGCCGTTGAGACTTTAAATCGGATTAACCTCCGACAAATTTAACTGTTGTTATGTTAACGGGGTGAAAAACAATTTTCTCCTGGATGATCTCCTGCTTAAATTAGTATACACCCGAACAGCTATTCGACCGAGTATATTCACTCAATAGAAAACATACGAGGAAAAATTTGAGCCTGCTCGTGCTATTGGTTTCAGATAGAAAACTAAGTATTGTGGGTGCTGATAAAGTAAGAGATGCAAACCACTCAGCAATAAATCGAACGAAAAACAGGGCAGCGAATTGTCGCTGCCCTGCTCTTATTTCGTGTGCGATATCTTAGATGACTACGACATCCTGGGCTTGCAGGCCTTTTTGGCCCTCGACAACGGTGAATTCTACGCGTTGTCCTTCATCCAGGTTGCGGTATCCATCGCCGATAATGGCATTGTAATGGACGAATAAATCTTCGCCATCTTCGCGTTCAATGAAACCGTAGCCTTTGCTACCATTGAACCACTTCACGGTACCTTGCTGTTTTTCAGACATGATTTGGAACTCCTTTCAAAGAATATTGCTAGGTAAAACATGGGTTCCAAATCAAAAGCAAAGCCTCTATTTTTAGAACTAATGTTAATCAAGCAAGTTATTTTAGCACACTTCTGACATTTTAAGGTAATACTTTTATTAGAATTCCTGATTCAGTGAGTGGTTAACTACCAGCGAACTTTGCTTTTTCGAAAGTATTGTCATTTTCTAAGTACTTCTACCAAAGACGCATCATTGGCTTGAGGAAGATTATTGTTGGATGAGTGGCGACCTGAGATAATTATTGATAGGGTAATAACTAAATTAATTACCAGAAAATTCTTTGATTAGCACTGGAGTTGGATGGAAACGAAGACAGCAGTATAGGTAGCTGTCCGATTTTTCTTGATAAGCGAATATAATTGGATTGATCCGACCAGGCGATCTGGGAATAAATAAAGGTGGTGGATAGTTCAATGATTATCTCGGGATAAAATAATCAGAGGCCAGACAAACATGCAGATAACGCGAATATACAGTTACGCAGGTTATGAGTGCATAAAAATCGAGAACGAAGTTATTGCCCTGTGGGTGACCCACGCAGTTGGGCCGCGCATTATTGGTTTGGAAATCAACGGAGGGGGGAACCTGTTTGCGGAGCTGCCGGACACAACTGCAGATTGCCCTGGAGTGGGTGTCTATAAGTTCCGCGGCGGTCATCGTCTTTGGCATGCTCCCGAAGACCCCAGGCGCACTTATCTCCCGGATGACTTACCGCTTGACGTCGGCGAATCGACAGCAGGGATCAAATTCACACAACCTGTGGAACCTCAAACCGGTATCGAGAAGTCCCTGACGGTAGTATTGCCAAACCAGCAGGCGCAAGTCATTGTAAATCACCAGCTCCAAAATCACGGTTCGCAGCCGGTCGAACTGGCTGCCTGGGCGAGCACCCAGTTCAAACCCGGTGGTGCTGCGATACTACCCCAAATCAGAACGCCAGCGGACGAATACGGTCTTCTGCCCAATCGCCAGATTGCACTCTGGCCCTATACCCAGGCAAATTCAGATCATATCGCCTGGGGTGATCAATTTATCTTCATTCACGCAAATATGATCGAGGGGGCATTAAAGATCGGTTTTCCAAATCCCCATGGCTGGATCGGATATCTGCGGGAAAAAGTATTGTTTATCAAGAAAGCCGCTTTTTACCCCGAAAGGGAGTATTACGATTTTGGCAGCTCCAGTGAATGCTACTGCAATCCAGCTTTCCTTGAGCTTGAGACATTAGGCCCCCG
>JALHTN010000385.1 GCA_022865865.1 Anaerolineales bacterium | reverse complement strand
GAAGATAGGTAGACCGGTTCATCGTAATTTCTCCATATCACCAAGTATAGGGAATTCACCGCAAAAAACCTAGCGCCATTTGTCGGGGTCGCTAATAGGCATTTTTGCTTGTTGGAAGCAGCGCAGGATGGCGCATGATAAGCAGCATTAATTCATTTGAATGGGATGAGACAACTTTGGGGAGAAATCCATACAACTTCCTAATTAAGTTGCATCTATCCAATTTATCGATGACATCCGACATAAGCAGAATTGCTCATGTCAGGTAGGGCTATCTGGCGCATGACACATCCCAATCACTTAGTTATGATTTGTACAAAAGGCAACATCGAGGAGATTAGATTATTGTGACCAACAAAAAAGTTATCGCATTAATCATGTCGGTATTTTTCATGAGTGCTTTCATAGCAGGATGTGGTTCAACCAGTAACTCCGGAGAGCTAAAGGACACCAACTATAACCTGGACCCCCTTGCCGATATGCCAGTAGAAGTGCAGAGCGCTCCCGTAACAGTGAAGCAAGCTTATCAATTCGCTGTTGCAAACCCAGACATACTGAGTAAATTACCCTGTTATTGCGGTTGTGGTGGCATGGGACATACTTCCAACTATTCCTGCTACCTGGCAGGGGAAGATGAAAGCGGCAACCTGACTTTTGACGGTCACGCTCTTGGTTGCTCGATCTGTGTGGACATCACCCAGGATGCAATGCGTATGCTCGATAAGGGAAAATCCACTACGGAAATCCGTGCTTATGTCGATCAGACCTACAGCCGTTTCGGCCCATCAAATATGCCATGAGTTCAAAGGTATCGAAGAATCCAGCTTCTGCTTCAAAGGCACTAGTCTTCAGCATCTTTATCATCGCAACCTTATTAGTTGCCTTTACTCCATTGCCAATTCCTCAGGATGAACCCACAGATCGCATCATTCAAGTGGATGCCAGTACGTTTGCCTTTACTCCAGCGGAAATAAAAGTAAATCAGGGTGATCAGGTGACGATTGAATTAACATCCAGTGATGTGGTGCATGGTCTCTACTTGGACGGCTACAATCTCCAATTAACAATCGACCCTGGCCAAACTAATGAAATTTCTTTCATCGCAGACCAGTCTGGGAGCTTCCGTTTCCGCTGTTCAGTAACCTGTGGGGACCTGCATCCTTTCATGATCGGAAAACTTCATGTTGGTACTAATCTGCTGTTATGGCGAGGGGTTGGACTGGCTGTTTTAGCCGCCCTGGCTGGGGTGTGGGGATACAACCAATGACCCGCATTGCATTGAATGATCTCCCTGGTTTCAATCTACTGCTTAAAAATCGCTGGCCGCAACTAATCATCAGGGCTGCCTTGCTTGGTGGGTTTCTGATTGCAATTATGGCTGGATTTCTAGGAACACCGGTGGGAAATCGCAATATAAGCATTGTTGCAGTGTGGATTGCCTGGTGGGCTGCACTCATATTAGTTGCTGTACCTGTTTTCGGGCGAGGATGGTGCAGCATTTGTCCCATCCCTATGCCCGGTGAATGGCTGCAAAACAAAGCAGTGCTCGGTCCGCCTGACAATAGAAGCTCATCAAAAGCAGGGCGACGGTTCCCCAAAAGATTCCGCAATATCTGGCTGCAAAATGCAGGATTTTCAATCCTTGCCCTGTTTAGCATTGTTATTCTGACACGTCCAATTGTGACTTCGTGGGTACTGTTGGTACTCATTCTTGTCGCTATCGGGGTCAGCCTGGTTTATGAACGGAGAGTTTTCTGTCGCTATCTTTGTCCAGTAGGTGGGTTTATAGGGATCTATTCGCAACGAGCCCCTATAGAAATACGGGTTGCAGATTCATCTATTTGTGCTACCCACATAGAAAAATCCTGCTATCGGGGAAACGACAATGGATACGGCTGTCCATGGGATGTCTATCCCGGAGGTTTGACAACGAATACAAACTGTGGGTTATGCATGGAATGCCTACGCACCTGTGAATACGACAACATCATAATAAACCTCCGCTCTTCAGGAGACGAACTTGCTCCTACCAAGGTGCAAGGTCTCGATTCGAGTTTAAAAGCATTCATTATGTTGGGAGGCGCTATGGTTTATTCGACAGTCATGCTTGGTCCTTGGAGTGGATTGAAAGACGCAGCTTTCCAGATCGGATCGCTGTCATGGTGGGGATATGCCGCTGCCCTGTTGACGCTCACATGGGTAGCTCTTCCAGGTCTTTTCTATTTGGTGACAAGAGCTGCTCACAAACTGACTCCCTCCCTGCGGAATTCGAAACAGACCTTTATTGCGTATGCTGGCGTACTTGTGCCATTAAGTTTGACTGCCTGGATCGCTTTTAGCCTTTCGTTCATCTTCGCCAATGGCTCTTACCTATGGCCTGTACTCTCAGATCCGTTCGGTTGGGGCTGGGACCTTTTCGGGACAGCTGGCACAAATTGGACTCCCTACTTGACACAATTCGTTACAGTGCTACAGGTCTTGGTCTTGTCTGGGGGGCTGCTCTGGTCAGCGCGGAAAACCCGCCAGGTCGCTGAGGCTCTTAGAGCCTCCCGTCAAGTTTGGCCGATTACTATTTTTAGCACAATCATTACTGTCATCTTGTTGTGGCTGTACATAGGATGAATATGGAAAACATTGCTCGAATCGCGGTGTTGATCGTAGTTTTCGGTGCTTCGCTTGTCGTGGTTGCAACTCTTTGGGTGCACAATGATGGAGTAATGGAAATTCATGCCGCTATGCCTGAGAAAGGCGGATGGCTGCCCGATAATATAACCGCTCAGGTAAACGAACCTCTCAATTTGCGACTTGTCTCAGATGATGTGGTACACAGCTTTGCTCTCGGGCAAAGCGACATGATTCCTGTGGATGTACTTCCCGGAATACCCACCGAGATCACAATCAATATTGACCAACCAGGCACTTATACATTTTATTGTACGCGTTGGTGCGGAGCCAATCACTGGCGTATGCGCGGCACAATCACGGTAGAGGGAGTCACCCCAATTCCCATTGAAGATGAATCCTCCTCCCCGCTCTACCTAGACCTGGGGATTGACCTCGATGCTCCCCATGACCTGCCTGATTTTAATCTTAAAAAGCTGCCTTCTGCAGAACGCGGCTCAGACCTGAGGATTGACCTGCCGGCCCAGTACTATACCCGCGAATATTACCAATCCCATAGTCCCTACCAGGTCTGGGAGGATCTGCACGCAGAGCCTTTCAGCCTGGATTTGGATGACGCTCAGTTGTGGGACCTGGTAGCTGCGCTCTGGTCAGACTTTGTATCACCGCAAACTATTAAAGAGGGACAGGAAATCTATGCCCAGAATTGCGCAGCATGTCATGGCTCAGCTGGCGGTGGTGATGGCGTATTTGCCCCGCAGCCCTACGCTACCCCTCAGTTTGATTCCATGGGGAATGAAGTGGTTCCTCCCCTCGATTTTAGTGACCCAGGGCAGATGTATGGCGCCAGCCCAGCTTTGCTGCAAGGAAAAATTTTACGCGGGGGAATGGGCACCGGCATGCCATCCTGGGGGAAGATATTTACTGACACTCAATCATGGGCACTGGCTGATTATCTTTGGACTTTCTCAATTCAAGATTTAGAGGAGTAAAAAAATGGCTAAACAAACTCAGCTATCTGGCCGGGCAATCCGGGAGCGTTCACGGAAACCTCGCAAGCAGCGTAAAATCTTACCAGCCATATTGTTAGCCGCATTAGGTGTTGTCTTAATTGGCGCTGCCTGGTACCTGCTCTCAGGCCGCGGTTCTGCGCAAGCTGGAATTGAGTACAGTTCCGAAGATGTGGTTTACGAACAACCCCTGACTGCAATCCACGAAATGGAACCATCAAATCTGGCATCAATCCCGTTCTTGCCCGAGGATGGGGAACAACCAAAGATATCTATTTCTGAGGATTTCTACGATTTTGGCAGCATAGGACCAACAGATGTAGTTACCCATGAATTTGAAATCGCAAATCTAGGGGAGGCACCTCTAACCATTAGCCGCGCCTACACAACATGTGGCTGTACCACGGCTGATTTCACTGCTACCGTTATCCCTCCAGGCAAGGTCAGTGTTGTCACCATGCGGTTGGATGCTGGCTTCCATGATGTACGTGGTCAGACAGTTCGGCGCGGCATCATCATCGAAACCAACGATCCCAAGACTCCACAGGTTGAGGTTTGGGCTGAAGCCGCTGTGCGATCTTCCCCTTAAGGAAAAAGGCATGACCTCCATAGACACTCCCAAAGATTTACCCGTTGAGCTGACCCCAAAAGCAACGTCATTGAGAGTCCTATGGCAGGTGGTTGCATTTGGTTTCATTCTCGCACTTCTGGGCTTGCTGGCTATTGGATTGAAGAAATCTCGATCAGGACCGATAGATAATGGCATGGCTCCAGATTTCACGCTCACAAGTTTTGATGGGGAAACCATCACACTAAGTGATCTGCGTGGACAAGTAGTTGTGATCAACTTTTGGGCTTCCTGGTGTCCTCCTTGTCGCGAGGAAGCCCCCTATCTTGAGCAAACCTGGCGAAATTACAAAGATAAAGGCGTGGTATTAATCGGTGTGGATTACCTGGATACCGAGACCGAAGCCCTGGCCTATATCGAAGAGTTTGACATCACTTACTTCAATGGTCCGGACTTGAGAACTAAAATCTCGCAGGCATATAAGATCCAGGGTGTCCCGGAAACTTTTTACGTGGCTAAGAACGGTGAGCTAAGGGGACTCAAGATTGGTCCTTTAGTATCCCCAGAACTCGATCAAAAAATTGAAGATCTATTAACAGAAACTTATCCGGATGATTAATCAATTTCCCAACAAACGGATCGTTTCCCGACGCGATTTTCTCAATCTTTCCGTTCTCGGTTTTGGTGCAATTGGATTGATTCCATCGATGCATTCAATTCCGCGGGCCGATATCCCACTGGCTGAGCGCTTAGGTCGAGTTGCCGTTGGGAAGGTGGATGTTAAAGTCTATCCTGATGAAGAGAGTAGAACAATTGATGATTTATATGAAGATAATGTCGTGATATGGCAACGTGAAACCATTGGCAGCCAACCATTTAGGGTTAATCAAAGATGGGTCGAGACGCCTGACAGGTATATTTGGGCTCCACACATTCAGCCAGTTCTCAACCAGCTGAATCCACCCCCCCAAACACTTCCCGAAACCAGTTTGGGTAGTGGGATGTGGGTTGAAGTGAGCGTACCTTATGTCGACCTTATACTGGATAATCCACCGGCCAGATCTCCCTGGTTGGAATATCGCCTGGAGCACGGCCCAACTCCCCGGTTGTATTACAGCCAGATAGTCTGGATCGATGGCGTAAGAACTGATGCACAAGATCAAGTATGGTGCCGGGTATCCGAGCTATACGGAAGTTATGGTGATATCTTTTGGGCTATAGCAGAAGGGTTCCGCCCGATAATGCCAGAAGAGATGACACCCATTAGTCCAGAAGTAGAGGAAAAACGTATCCTGATTAATGTGTCCAACCAGACGCTCTCTTGTTATGAAGGCAATACTGAGGTCTATTTCGCACGCATATCCTCTGGGGCAAAATTCGATGCGCAGGGAAATCAAGTAGACGTGTGGGAAACCCCGCTCGGAAGCCATCCAATTTGGCGCAAGTTGTTCTCTCTGCATATGAGCGGTGGTACAACTGGTGGAGGGTGGGACCTGCCCGCCATCGGTTGGACACCTCTTTTCGTTGGCAGTGGTGTGGCGGTTCATTCCACTTTTCGGCATAATAATTTCGGTGTTCCCATGTCCAATGGTTGTGTGAACGCACGACCGGACGATGCTAAATGGATTTTCCGCTGGACGCTGCCAGAAGTTCCCTTCGATCCAGGAGATGTGTCTGTCTCCCTTCCAGGAGGCACAATCATTGAAGTGGTGGAAAATTAGATGACGGATCAAGTTGATAATCACGAAACCACACGCACCAGGGATCGATACCAACGCATTTCACAAGTTTACGATACTGTGGAGATCTTGCCGGAGCGCAGGTACATCTCCTGGCGTGAACGCTTGTGGTCTTTAGTGAGAGGACCAGATATATTAGAAGTCGGGGTTGGGACCGGAAAGAATTTTGCCTTTTACACCAAAGGAGTGCAGGTTACTGGGGTGGATCTAACTCCAGGGATGTTGGATCGAGCACGTAAACGTGCAGCTATACTGAACATTGATGTAACCTTACTTTATGGAGATGCCCAAAACCTCGAATTCTCCGATTCATCTTTTGACAGCGTTGTCGCCACCTTTGTATTCTGCTCAGTTTCTGACCCGATCTTTGGGTTAAAAGAGTTAGGTCGAGTTATTAAACCTGATGGACATATAATTCTCGTGGAGCACGTTCGCTCCGATAAACCGGTAGTCGGTGGATTGATGGACATTCTCAATCCCGTAGTGGTCAGGGTGACTGGTGCCAATATTAACCGCCGGACAGTAGAAAATGTAAATCGTTCTGGATTGATGATTGATCGCGTAGAAAACCTAGGAATGGGTGATATATTCAAACTAATCATTGCCCGTCGAAAAAAGTAAATATTCACAGGTTATCCAAAGGTGCAAGTTAAGCGCTGAATAGGACAGAAGAAATTGAAAAGTATGGATTTGAAACATGTCTCAGGAGAATTAACAAATGAATAAAGGAATTCTTATTACATTTATTTTAGCTGGCATAATTTTAACAGCATGTGCGGGTGGTGAACCACAAATAAATTTAGAAACTACCAACTTCGATTTTGGTGATGTGGTTAATGGAGATGTTTTGGAACGCGATCTTGCGGTAAACAATGAGGGTAATGAGCCAATAATTGCTCAATCTGTCAGTACAACGTGTGGCTGCACCACCGCCACTCTAGAGCCGATGACAATTCCTTCTGGGGGATCGGCAAACCTTCACATCACATTCGATTCTGGTGCACATGGTCCGGAATTAACAGGTCAGATAACAAGACAAATCTTCATCAAATCCAATGATCCAGATCAACCTGAAGCGATGGTGGAGTTCACAGCCAATGTTGTCACCGAGGAAGGACAATGAAACGAGTTCTTGTTATGTTTGTGGGGGGATTGCTGCTCTCTGGCTGTTTTGTAATCAGAAGAGATTTCGTGCCTAGAAACCCTATGATGAATCAGGGACGTGGGTGGTTTGTTGAAACCGATTTTGCTACGAATGGAGAGCAGATTTACTTCACTGCAAATAACGATCGCGGCCAACGAATTCGTTATTCGGGTGTTCAAAACTTTGGAGGTATGATGATGGGCACGGGCACCAATCTAGCCTGCGCCTCTTGCCATGGTTCGGATGGGCGAGGGGGAATCCACACCATGCATATGGACGTAATGGATGCTCCAGATATTCGATATGTAGCTCTGGCAAGTGAGGAAGAAGAACATGGAGGGGATGAATCACATGGAGATGAGCATGGTGGGTATGATCTCGATGATTTTCGCTTGGCAGTTATAGAGGGCACCCACCCGGATGGTGAGTCATTGAGCCGGGAAATGCCACGCTGGCAGATGAGTGATGAGGACCTGTCTGATCTACTTGAGTTTTTAAGCACTTTTCCATAATCAAGTCATTATGGAGTTTAGGGAGCATATTTTTCCTTAATCCGTCAGATCGGTAGGTCAGTTCGATTTGAAATTCATTGGCTAAACTGTCAATTGTCAGGAGTCTAAAAACTTCATAGATCTTCGCATTTCTTGATTGCAGATAGGTTTGAAGACAGCAATTAAATGAAATTATTCGAATAATATTGGGTAAATATTACCTGATTACTGTTGATATTGTGCTATAATCATTTCGGGTGGGCTTGATTTGTGATCTCAATCATTACAGGGACTATCTTTAATATTCTTTGTCCTCACCTGGTTGCAGGCCGCTAAATTTCCTTGATTTCGTGCCGTGTGACAAAATTAATAACCCACACTCAAAAGGTCGGTATTTTATGCAGTCATCTTCACCACAATCAAAATTCGATTCTGTCAGAGAGCTTTACGATGAAATTTATGTGATCGTATCTCCGCCCAGGTGCAGCTCCACAGCCTTTGCCAGGGTTTTCTGGGAACAGCCTTCCATCCGTTATTACGCCCACGAACCCTTTGAAGGTACTTATTTCATGGGCCAGGATCTCAATTATGTAATTGATAACTTGCGTAATCCACTCGACTTACGGGACATCAAGAGCTATTCGTTTGCCGGCACCGGCAGTAGTCTGGTGATCAAAGAAATGCCGTACCAGGTGGGTGAGAAATTCCCGCTATTAATGAGCCTGACCAAAAAACCAGTTATCTTCCTGACTCGCGATCCAAGACAAAACATCGCCTCCAGAATGGCAAAGAAAAGGGAAGTTGGTGATGACCCGCTCTTTCCGCATGTGGAAACAGGCTGGCAGCTGATCGCGGATCAAATCAAGTACTGTAAAGAGCAAGGCATCCCATATATGATAGTTGATGCAAAAGATTTCAGAAACCAACCACTGATTATTTTCAAGCAGGTTTTTGAAAGCCTTGGTCTGCCATTTAAGGAAGATTTGCTGAGGTGGAATTCCCGTCCCGAAGTCGATATTGACAACTTAGATGGCGAT